>NZ_JBEOMB010000029.1:0-47792 GCF_046000175.1 Rhodoplanes sp. SY1 | reverse complement strand
TGGTGGTCAGCGGCTCGGCGCCCTTCAGCTCGCGCGTGCGCCCGTCCCATTCGAGGACCGCGCCGAAGCCGCCCGGCCCGAGCGCGCCGCGCGTCGCCCGGGCGCCGCAGCCGCAGTACCAGCAGCAGCAGTCGTTCTGGGGCGGCGGCGGCGGCTGGTTCGGCCAGCCCTACCGGCAGCCGCAATATCAGCAGCAGTATCGCCAGGCGCCGCAGCGCCCGACCTTCTTCCCGTTCCTGTTCGGCGGCGGTCGCTGACGCGAGTTCGGGAGTCGTAGGGTGGGCAAAGGCGCATAGCGCCGTGCCCACGCTGTCCTGATAACGACCGAATTGCCGAGTTGTCCGCCACGCGGCGACCGCGTGGGCACGGCGCGCAAAGGCGCGCCTTTGCCCACCCTACGGCGACTACGGCGACGGCAGCGCCGGACGTGGACGCCTCACCGCGGCAGCGCGGAGACGCCCATCAGGAACTCGTCGACGGCGCGGGCGGCCTGGCGACCTTCGCGGATCGCCCAGACGACCAGGGACTGGCCGCGCCGCATGTCGCCGGCGGCGAACACCTTGTCGATCGAGGTGCGGTAGGCCTCGGTGTCGGCCTTGACGTTGCCGCGCGGATCGAGGGCGACGCCGAGCTCGGCCAGCATGCCCTCCTTCACCGGATGCACGAAGCCCATGGCGAGCAGCACGAGATCGGCCTCGATCTCGAACTGCGAGCCCGGGATCGGCTTCATCCGATCGTCGACGCGCACACAGTGGAGCGTCTTCACCTTGCCGTTCTCGCCCGAGAACTTCTCGGTCAACACCGAGAACTCGCGGCTGGCGCCCTCGTGATGCGACGAGGAGGTGCGCAGCTTGAGCGGCCAGTTCGGCCAGGTGGTCAGCTTGTCGGCCTTCTCGGGCGGCATCGGCAGGATCTCGAGCTGCACGATCGCGGTCGCGCCCTGGCGGGCCGAGGTGCCGATGCAGTCCGAGCCGGTGTCGCCGCCGCCGATGACGACGACCTTCTTGCCCGTCGCGAGAATGTCGGTCGCGTCGAACGCCTCCTTGCCCACCCGCCGGTTCTGCTGCGGCAGGAAGTCCATGGCGAAGTGGATGCCGTCGAGCTCGCGGCCCGGGATCGGCAGGTCGCGCGGCTTCTCGGCGCCGCCGGCCAGCACCACGGCGTCGAAGCCGTCCAAGAGCTCCTTCGCCTTCACCGTGACGCCGACATGGGCGCCGTAGTGGAAGGTGACGCCCTCGCTCTCCATCAGCGAGACGCGGCGGTCGATCAGGTGCTTCTCCAGCTTGAAGTCCGGGATGCCGTAGCGCAAGAGGCCGCCGGCCTTGGCGAACTTCTCGAAGACGTGGACGTCGTGGCCGGCGCGGGCGAGCTGCTCGGCGGCGGCGAGGCCGGCCGGGCCGGAGCCGACCACGGCGACCTTGCGGCCCGTCTTCTTCGCCGGCACGTCCGGCTTCACCCAGCCGTTCTCGAACGCCTTGTCGACGATGGCGCACTCGATCGTCTTGATGGTGACGGGCGTGTCCTCGAGATTGAGGGTGCACGCCTCCTCGCACGGCGCCGGGCAGACGCGCCCGGTGAACTCCGGGAAGTTGTTGGTCGAATGGAGATTCGCCGACGCCGTCTTCCAGTCGTCGAGATAGACGAGGTCGTTCCAGTCGGGGATCTGGTTGTTCACCGGACAGCCCGTGTGACAGAACGGGATGCCGCAATTCATGCAGCGCGCCGCCTGCTGCTTGAGATCGCTCTCCGGCAGCGGAATGACGAACTCGTTGTAGTTGCGCAGGCGCTCCTCGACCGGCGCGTACTTGCGGTCGGTGCGCTCGAACTCCAGGAAACCCGTGACCTTACCCATCGTCTAAATCCTTGCCGCCGACCAGCACGTCGAGGCCGGTGCCTGTCTGTTCAGTCTCGCAGGACGCGTCCACCCCGACACGGTCCGAAGCTCGTCATGGCCGGGCCCGTCCCGGCCATCCACGCCTTGGTCCCGGTGATGCCGGAAGCTCGTGGATGCCCGGGACGAGCCCGGGCATGACGACGTCGAGGGTCGAGGCGGATGTTATCCGTCTCGCGTCCGCCTCACTCCGCCGCCTGCATGGCGGCCTCCTGCTCCTTGGCGAGCTCGGCGAGCGCGCGCTTGTATTCGAGCGGCATCACCTTGCGGAACTTGGGCAGGTACGCATCCCAGTTGTCCAGAATCTGCTGGGCCCGGCGGGAGCCGGCGAGGCGGGCGTGCCGCGTGATCAGGAGGTGCAGCCGCTCGCAGTCGTAGCGCGTCATGTCGCGCAGCACCTCGACGCGGCCGGGCGTCTCCAGATCCTTGGCGTGGCCGTAGGCGGCCGCGTTGACGGCCTCCTCGGCCGGCAGCGGCGCGAGCTCGACCATCGCCATGTTGCAGCGGCTCTGGAAGGCGCCGTCCTCGTCCAGCACGTAGGCGACGCCGCCCGACATGCCGGCCGCGAAGTTGCGCCCGGTCTTGCCGAGCACCACGACGATGCCGCCGGTCATGTATTCGCAGCAGTGATCGCCGGCCCCCTCGACCACTGCGACCGCGCCGGAGTTGCGCACCGCGAAGCGTTCGCCGGCGACGCCGCGGAAGTAGCACTCGCCCGCGATGGCGCCGTACATCACGGTGTTGCCGACGATGATCGACTCCTCCGGCACGATGCCGGAGTCGGTCGCCGGCCGCACGATGATGCGGCCGCCCGACAGGCCCTTGCCGACATAGTCGTTGGCGTCGCCCTCGAGCTCCATGGTGACGCCGTGGGCGAGCCAGGCGCCGAAGCTCTGGCCGGCGGTGCCGACGAGGCGGACATGGATGGTGTCGTCCGGCAGGCCGGCATGGCCGTAGCGCTTGGCCACCTCGCCCGACAGCATCGCGCCAGCGGAGCGGTCGGTGTTGTGGATCGCCGCGACGATGCGCACCGGGGCGCCGCGGTCGAGCGCCGCCTGCGCCTCGGCGATCAGCTTGCGGTCGAGCACCTTGTCGAGGCCGTGGTCCTGCGTCTCGACCTTGCGGATGTGCACGCCGTCCGGCGCCATCGGCTTCATGAACAGGCGCGAGAAGTCGAGGCCCTTGGCCTTCCAGTGCTCGACCAGCCGGCGCTGGTCCAGCATCTGCATCTGGCCGACCATGTCCTCGAAGCGGCGGTAGCCCATCTCGGCCATCAGCTCACGCACCTCTTCGGCGACGAAGAAGAAGTAGTTGATGACGTGCTCGGGCATGCCCTTGAAGCGGGCGCGCAGCACCGGGTCCTGGGTGGCGACGCCGACCGGGCAGGTGTTGAGATGGCACTTGCGCATCATGATGCAGCCGGCCGCGATCAGCGGCGCGGTGGCGAAGCCGAACTCGTCGGCGCCGAGCAGCGCGCCGACCACCACGTCGCGGCCGGACCGGATGCCGCCGTCGACCTGCACGGCGATGCGGCCGCGCAGCCGATTGGCGACCAGCGTCTGGTGGGTCTCGGCGAGGCCGATCTCCCACGGGCTGCCGGCGTGCTTGATGGCGGTGAGCGGCGAGGCGCCGGTGCCGCCCTCGAAGCCCGAGATCGTCACGTGGTCGGCGCGCGCCTTGGAGACGCCGGCCGCGACCGTGCCGACCCCGACCTCGGAGACGAGCTTCACCGAGACGTCACCGGCCGGGTTGACGTTCTTCAGGTCGAAGATGAGCTGCGCCAGATCCTCGATCGAGTAGATGTCGTGATGCGGCGGCGGCGAGATCAGGCCGACGCCGGGCGTCGAGTGGCGCACCCGCGCGATCGTCTTGTCGACCTTGTGGCCGGGGAGCTGACCGCCCTCGCCGGGCTTCGCCCCCTGCGCCATCTTGATCTGCATGACGTCGGAGTTGACCAGGTATTCGGTGGTCACGCCGAAGCGGCCCGACGCCACCTGCTTGATGGCCGAGCGCATCGAGTCGCCGTTCGGCATCGGCTTGAAGCGGTCGGACTCCTCGCCGCCCTCGCCGGTATTCGACTTGCCGCCGATCCGGTTCATGGCGATGGCGAGCGTCGTGTGCGCCTCGCGCGAGATCGAGCCGAACGACATCGCGCCGGTGGCGAAGCGCTTGACGATCTCCTTGGCCGGCTCGACCTCGTCGAGCGGCACCTTGCCGCGGCCGTCCTCGGTCGCCGACTTGATGCGGAACAGGCCGCGGATGGTGAGCAGCCGCTCGGACTGCTCGTTCACCATCGCGGCGAAGGCGCGGTAGCGCTCCTGCGAGTTGCCGCGCACCGCGTGCTGGAGCGCCGCGACCGTCGACGACGTCCAAACGTGCTCCTCGCCGCGGATGCGGTAGGCGTACTCGCCGCCGACGTCGAGGGCGTTGCGATAGACCGGCGCGTCGCCGAAGGCGTCGCGATGGCGCCGCACCGTCTCCTCGGCGATCTCCTCGATGTCGACGCCCTCGATGCGGGTCGCCGTGCCGGTGAAGTAGGCGTGCACGAAGTCCGACTTGAGCCCCACCGCGTCGAAGATCTGGGCGCCGCAATAGGACTGGTAGGTGGAGATGCCCATCTTGGACATCACCTTGAGCAGGCCCTTGTTGATCGACTTGATGTAGCGCTTCACGATCTCCTTCTCGTCGAGCTTGACGGGAAGATCGTCCTTCATGGCGAGCAGCGTCTCGAAGGCGAGCCAGGGATTGATCGCCTCGGCGCCATAGCCGGCGAGGCAGCAGAAGTGGTGCACCTCGCGCGGCTCGCCGGACTCGACGACGAGGCCGACCGAGGTGCGCAGGCCCTTCCTGATCAGATGATGGTGCACGGCCGCGCAGGCGAGCAGCGACGGGATCGGGATCCGGTCGGTCGACACGGCGCGGTCGGACAGGATCACGATGGTGATTCCGTCGCGCACCGCCTGCTCGGCCTTGGCGCACAGCTCGGCCAGCGCCGGACGCAGACCGTCGGGGCCGCGCGCCGCCGCCCAGGTGGTGTCGAGCGTGACCGAGCGGAACTCCGACCCCTCGAGGTCGGCGATCGAGCGGATCTTCTCCAGATCCTCGTTGGTCAGGATCGGCTGACGCACCTCGAGCCGCTTGGTGCGCGACACGCCTTCCAGATCGAACAGGTTCGGCCGCGGCCCGATGATCGAGACGAGGCTCATGACGATCTCCTCGCGGATCGGATCGATCGGCGGGTTCGTCACCTGGGCGAAGTTCTGCTTGAAGTAGGTGAACAGCAGCTTCGACTTCGACGACAGCGCCGAGATCGGCGTGTCGTTGCCCATCGAGCCGACCGGCTCCTCGCCGGTCGCGCCCATCGGCGCCATCAGGATGCGGACGTCCTCCTGGCTGTAGCCGAACGCCTGCTGGCGATCGAGCAGCGGCAGGTTGGAGGCGGCCGAGACGCTCTTCGCCTTGGGCAGATCCTCGAGCACGAGCTGGGTGCGGGCGAGCCAGTCGCGATACGGGTTGGCGCCGGCGAGCCGCGCCTTGATCTCGTCGTCCGGGATCAGCCGGCCCTCGACGAGGTCGACGAGCAGCATCTTGCCGGGCTGGAGGCGCCACTTGAGGACGATGTCCTTCTCCGGGATCGGCAGCACGCCCATCTCGGAGGCCATCAGGATGCGGTCGTCGCGGGTGACGATGTAGCGGGCCGGCCGCAGGCCGTTGCGGTCGAGCGTCGCGCCGATCTGGCGGCCGTCCGTGAAGGCGATCGCGGCGGGGCCGTCCCACGGCTCCATCAGGGCGGCGTTGTATTCGTAGAAGGCGCGCCGCTCCTCGTCCATCAGCGGGTTGCCGGCCCACGCCTCGGGGATCATCATCATCACGGCATGGGCGAGCGAGTAGCCGCCCTGGACCAGGAACTCGAGCGCGTTGTCGAAGCACGCCGTGTCCGACTGGCCCTCGTAGGAGATCGGCCACAGCCGCTCGATGTCGTCGCCGAACAGCTCGGAGCGCGCCGAGGCCTGGCGGGCCGCCATCCAGTTGACGTTGCCGCGCAGCGTGTTGATCTCGCCGTTGTGGGCGATGAAGCGGTACGGATGCGCCAGCGACCAGGTCGGGAACGTGTTGGTCGAGAAGCGCTGGTGGACGAGCGCGAGCGCGCTCTCGAAGTCCGGCTCGGAGAGGTCCGGATAATAGGTGCCGAGCTGGTCGGCCAGGAACATGCCCTTGTAGATCACGGTGCGGCACGAGAACGACACCGGATAGTACATGGCGGTGTTGCGGCCGCGCTTCTCGTAGAGAAGGCCCGAGATCGTCTTGCGCAGGATGTAGAGCCGCCGCTCGAACGTGTCCTCGTCGAGCTTGCGGCTGCCGAGCCCGATGAAGATCTGGCGGTGGAACGGCTCGGTCGGCTTCACCGACCAGCCAAGCGTCGAGTTGTCGGTCGGCACGTCGCGCCAGCCGAGGACCGTCATGCCCTCGCGGGCGGCCTGCGCCCGGACGAGATCCATGATCTCCTCGCGGCGCTCCTCGTCGTGCGGGAGGAACACCTGGGCGACGCCGTAGCGGCCCGGCTCCGGCAGCCCGAAACCGAGCTCGGCCGCCTTGCGGGCGAAGAAGGCGTGCGGGATCTGGACCAGGATGCCGGCGCCGTCGCCGGCGCGCGGATCGGCCCCGACGGCGCCGCGATGCTCGAGGTTGCACAGGATCGCGAGCGCGTCGGCGACGATCTGGTGCGACTTGCGGCCTTTGATGTCGGCGATGAAGCCGACGCCGCAGGAGTCCTTCTCGAGCGCCGGATCGTACAGGCCGCGCGCCAGCGCGGCGGCCGGCAGCGTCGCGCCGGCCGCGTCCGTCGTCGGTTTCGTCGCCGCAGTCGCCGTCTGCCGGGGGGCCGCCTCGCCTTCGAAACGAGAGCCCTCGAAATCCGAGCCGGACCTGATCGCGGTCATGTGCAAACCCTCTTCGCTCGCCGCTCCGGGCCGACCGTTCACCAAAACGACCGTCCCGACGCGGGCGTGCCCGTCGCGCCGCCGCACCCCTCGGTGCTGCGCCGCCAACGGGCTCGATGTCACCGGCCGGAGATCGGGCCGATCGACGCCATGTGGCACTCTCCGGCTTTCGCACGTCGGTTGTCCGCGTGGATCGGATCGCGGGCGACCCGGACCGGAGCTGTCAGTACCAATTCTTCAAACTGGGACAGCAATGCTGTCCTAAATAACAATGCCAAACTCTTGCCATGCATTCAAGGCACCGGGTTTCAGATTCGGCGACTTTGCCCGAATTTCATTGCGCGCGCCACTGAACGCCAACTGCACGCTGCATCGAAGTACCGGCCCGGCGGCGGTTTTTCGACGCGCGCCCGGGCGCGCCGGCCACGCGTCGGAAGCGCCCCAGCCCTGCCCGATTCAGAGAGCTTCCTGGCAACCGGGGGAGGGCCGACATGCGGAACGCTACCACTTCGAGCTGTCGACGGTCGACCGGTCAGGCCGCATGCCGTCTCGTCGGACCGCTCCGCGCCGTCGCCGCGGCCGCGATGATCGCGGCCGTCTGCGGCACGGCCGTGACGCCCGCCGCGGCGCTGTCGGCCCGGGTGGACGCCCTGCCGGGCGAGCCCGCCGCGGCGAGCGGCACGCCACCCGCCCCGCCGGCCCGACCTACCGCCAAGCCGAAGCCCCGCAGCACACCCCGGGCCGCCCCGCAGGTGCGCCGGCCGATCCCGCCCTGGATCTTCGGCCGCGGCGCCGAGCCGCGCCTGGTGCCGCCGCGCAGCATCCCGGCCGGCCGGACGGCGCGGCCGCCGAGCCAGGCAAGCCGCCCGGCCGACACGGCGGAGCGCACCCCCGCGCGGGGGAGCGGCACCGGCGGCGCCGGTGATCCCGCCACCACGGCGTCCACCCGGCCCTCGACGCCGGCCACAGGCGGGCCGAAGCCCAAGCTGCCGCCGCGCGCCCCCGGCGCCATCGACGTCCCGGTCGCGCCGCTCGATTGAACGTCCGGCGAGCACCGGACCGAGCCGGACTGTACCGGATCGCCTCCCGACAAAAAAGAAAGCGCCCCGGGCGGGGCGCTTCCAGTTTCGCGATAAGGCGCACTCTCGGGCGCGCTCCTCGCGGGCCTTTTCGCGCAGGACGCCGCGAGCAAAGGGTCTGCGGCGCCGGGGCCGCCGACCCTACGCGGCCGACCTTACGCGGCCTTGGCGTCGATCACCTTGCCGGTCGCCGGCGTGGTGCTGCCGATGGCGATCTGGCGCGGCTTCATCTTCTCCGGAATCTCCCGGACCAGGTCGATGTGCAGGAGCCCGTTCTCCAGCGAGGCGCCGCGCACCTCGACGAAGTCGGCGAGCTGGAAGGCGCGCTCGAAGGCGCGGGCCGCGATGCCCTGGTAGAGGACCTCGCCCTTCTTCTCCTCCTGCTTCGGCGCCTGCTTGTCGCCCCGCACCGTCAGGGTGTTCTCCTTCGCCTCGATGGCGAGATCGGCGGCCGCGAAGCCGGCGACGGCGAGCGTGATGCGATAGGCGTTCTCGCCGGTCCGCTCGATGTTGTAGGGCGGGTAGCTCGAGCCCTGGCCACCCTGGCCGTCGTAGCCGGCCACCTGGTCGAGCATCGAGAACAGCCGGTCGAAGCCGACGGTCGAGCGGTAGAGGGGCGTGAGATCGAAAGTCGTGCGCATAGCATATCCTCCTAGGAGCGATGAGCCGTCGCGAAACGGTCCGCCTGCTGGCCGGACCCGTTCGAGCGCCGCCGGATGGCCGGCGCCAATGGTGATATGGGACGCCCCAAACAGGCTTCAAGACCCCGGCGAGCCCGCGGCGCGGGCCGGTTGAGCGGCCGCCCCGGCCTGCTATAAGCGGCCGTCCGCCCGGCCCCTCGCGTCGAAAGTCCCCGCCGTGAAGCTCGTGTCCATACCGGCCAATCCGGCCCCCTCCGACGCGGCCGTCGGCGCCATCGAGACCCCGGACGGGGTGACGCTGCGCTACGCCCGCTTCGCCCCGCCGCCGGGCCGCAAGGGCACGGTCTGCCTGTTCCAGGGTCGCGCCGAGTTCATCGAGAAGTATTTCGAGGTGGTGCACGACCTGCGCAGCCGCGGCTTCGCGGTGGCGACCATCGACTTCCGCGGCCAGGGCCTGTCGCAGCGCGCCGTGCGCGACCCCCGCAAGGGCCACGCGCGACGCTTCTCGGATTATCTGATCGACCTCGAGACCTTCGTGAAGCAGGTGGTGCTGCCGGACTGCCCGCCGCCCTTCTTCGCGCTCGGCCACGGGATGGGCGCCACCGTGCTGATCGAGTCGGCGGCGCGCGGCCATCGCTGGTTCGACCGCATGGTGCTGGCCTCGCCGATGATCGGGCTGGCCCAGCGGCCGCTGTTCGGCGCCGGTCCGGCCTTCGCCCGCTCGCTGCGCCTCCTCGGCTTCGGCCGCCTCGCCGCACCCGGCGGCAACCGGCAGGCGGCCGCGGCGGAGCCGTTCGCCGACAATCCGCTGACCTCCGATCCGATCCGCTATGCCCGGACGGCCGCCGTGATCGAGGCGGAGCCGGCCCTCGCCGTCGGCGCCCCGACGGTCGCCTGGACCGACGCCGCCTTCCGCACCATGGCGGCGATGCAGCGCCCGCAATATCCGGCAAGGCTGCGCCAGCCGATGCTGCTGATCGCCGGCGGCCACGACACGATGATCTCGACCGCGGCGATCGAGCGCTTCGGATTCAATCTGCGGGCCGGCTCGCACCTGGTCATCCCGGGTGCCCTGCACGACCTGATGATGGAGCAGGAGCAGCTGCGAAAGCTGTTCTGGGCCGCCTTCGACGCCTTCGTCCCGGGCACGCCGCTGTACGGGTAGGTGCCATTCACGTGGCGCCCCCGAGGGATTGAATCAGCTCTCCCGGTTACGGCCGCGTGCCCCGGACAAGGCGCGTCAGGCTGCAGGCCCGATGCGCCGCAGAGCCGGGGCCCAGGGGCGCCACGACCGGCGGCGCCACGACGGGCGGGATGACGGCTGCACGGCAACCACTTCGCTCCATCTCCCCTGGGTCCCGGTTCGCGGCGCGTCGCGCCGCGCCCGGGACACGAGACCTCGACCGGCGTCACCCCGCCCGCAGCGCCATCAGGGCGGCGGCGTGGACGCGCTTGTCGCCGGCCGCGACGATGCGGCCGCCGCGCTCGGCCGGCGCCCCTTCCCAGGTGGTGACGATGCCGCCGGCGCCCGAGATGATCGGGATCAGGGCGGCGACGTCGTGCGGCTTGAGCTCGGTCTCGATGACCAGGTCGATGTGGCCGGCCGCCAGCATGCAATAGGCGTAGCAGTCGCCGCCGTAGCGGGAGAGCCGCACCTGCTCCTCGACCTTGGCGAAGGCGGCGCGGTCGGCGACGTTCATCAGCCGCGGGCTGGTGGTGAACAGCACGGCCCGCTCCAGGCTCTCGCAGGGGCGCACCAGCATGGCCCGCTCGCTGCGCGGCCCCCGGTAGCGCGCCGCCTTGCCGTCGCCGGAGAAGCGCTCGCCGTAATAGGGCTGGTGCATCATGCCGAACACCGGGGTGCCGCGGCGGGTCAGCGCGATCAGCGTGCCCCAGGCCGGCATGCCGGCGATGAACGACTTGGTGCCGTCGATCGGGTCGAGCACCCAGACATATTCGGCGTCCGGCCGGTCGGCGCCGAACTCCTCGCCGACGATGCCGTGGCTCGGAAAGGTGTCGCGGATCATCGCCCGCATGGCGAGCTCGGCCGCCCGGTCGGCCGCCGTGACCGGGTCGAAGGCGCCGCCCGCGTTCTTGTCGTCGACGGTGAGCGAGGTGCGGAAGAACGGCAGGATCGCCTCTCCCGACACGGTCGCCAGGCGGTCGATGAACGCCGAAAAATCGATTGCCGTCATTGATGGCCCCTCGCCCCGGCGGGGCAATCCCGCGGCCTGCGATGAAAATGATCCGTGCCGATCCGGCGCGGGCCCGCCGACGGCCGACCCACACCGGGATGGCGTATAAGAGGTCGTGGCGACGGGCAACCCGGCCGTTGGTCTCGCCGGGCCGTCCGCGCCTCTCGCGCGGCCTTGCGGCGACGGCCGCCCGCGTGCGACGACGACCCCCGGGCCGCGACGGCCCGCCGGGACCTCGCCATGACCGACCCTTCGTCCCCGCCGACCGACCCGGCCGGCGGCCGCCGCCCTGTCCGCTCGACGACCCTCGTGGTGGCGCTCGTCGCCACCCTCGGCGCCGGCTATCTCGTCAGCCAGTTCCTGCGCAACGGCATCGCCGTGCTGGCGCCGACCCTGACGGCCGATCTCGGCCTGTCGGCGAAGGACCTGGCGCTGGTGTCGAGCGTCTTCTTCTTCGTCTTCGTCGCCGTGCAGATCCCGCTCGGCGTGGCGATCGACCGCTTCGGCCCGAAGCGTGTGATGCTCGCCTTCGCCGGCCTGGTGATCGGCAGCACGCTCCTGTTCGCGGCCGCCGCGAACGCCGGCGAGCTCCTGGTCGCCCGCGCCCTGATGGGCATCGGCACGGCCTGCTACCTGATGGCGCCGCTCGCCTACTATGCGCGGGCGTTTCCGCCGGAGAGGTTCGCGACGCTGGCCGGCCTGCAGCTCGGCGTCGGCACCCTCGGCTCGCTGTTCGCCACGGCGCCGCTGGCCCTCGCCACCGCGGCGGTCGGCTGGCGCACCACCTTCGCCGCGACGGCCGGGTTGATGGGCGTGATCGCGCTCCTGGTCGCCGTCCTGATGCGAGAGCCGAAGGCGGCGCCCGGGACGCGCCGCGAGACGGTCGCCGACGGGCTGCGCGGCGTGCTGGCGGTGTGGCGCCTGCCCGACGCACCGCGCCTGTTCGTCATGAACCTGACCGCCTATTCGAGCTTCGCCCTCGTGGTCGGCTTGTGGGGCGGCCCCTACCTCACCGACGCCTACGGCCACGACCTCACCGCCCGCGGCGCCCTCCTGTTCGTGCCGGCCCTGACCCAGGCGGCCGGGATGATCGTCTGGGGCGCCGCCGACCGGGTGTTCGGCGGCTACAAGGTCCCGACCCTGATCGGCGCGCTGGCGACGGCGCTGCTGCTCCTGCTGCTGGCGATCGTCGGCACCCTGCCGGCGCCGGCCCTGTGGGCGTGGCTCGCCGCCTTCGGCTTCTGCTCCGCCTTCCTGCCCGTGGTGATCGCCCACGGGCGCGCCTGCTTCCCCGACCGCTTGGTCGGCCGCGGCATGACACTTATGAACATGGGGACAATGGGGGGCGGCTTTCTGTCGCAGCTTCTCGGAGGACTATTGATCCACCAGTTCGCCCCGGTCGCCGGACGCTATCCGCTCGACGCATACCGCGCGGTTTTCCTTGCACAATTTGTGTTCTGCCTAATCGGTGTGCTGGCCTACGTGAAAGTCCGCGACCCCCTCCGTTAGACTATGGCACGAACGCAACTGCCGCCGAGGAACCCTACGGGCGCGGAGCCGCTATGCCGGGCTCGGCTTGCAATTGGTGCGATGCGATGACATATTTCGGCGGTGCGGTAGCGCGATCGCTCGTGTTACCGCCGCCCTCCTTGGGCGTTTCCTCCCTAGACTTGGGCCGCTGGCACGCGCTGGCGGCCTTTTTTTTGTGGCTACACTTGGGCAGCCGGTCATTATAACTTGGACGTGATCAGCACGACCGTGCGTAGACGTCTTGCGCGTTATGATTGATTAACTTTGGGTGCTCGCACCGAAGCGAACAATTATGACGGCCCCTGCTCGCGTTTATACGCCAGCACGACAGACTAGCGTCGAAGTGGTTATTCGGCGGCGGCGCGGCAGGGCTTGAGCTCGTCCGGCGACAGCTCGGAGAGCCGGTCGACCACCACGCCGATGTCGGCGATCACCCGCTCGAAGCTGCTGGTCCGGGTCTGGCGCCGCTCGTCCATGTAGAGACCGCGATTGATCTCGAACTGCAGGACATGGATGCCGGTGGCCGGGCTGCCGTAGTGCTCGGTGATGAAGCCGCCCGCATAGGGCTTGTTGCGGCCGACCACATAGCCGAGATCCCGCAGCACCGTCTCGACCGCGGCGGAGACGATCGGCGAGCAGCTCGTGCCGTAGCGGTCGCCGAGGATCACGTCGGCGCGCGGCCGCTCGTCGCGCGGCCCGGCGCTGGACGGCATCGAATGGCAGTCGATCAGCACCGCCACGCCGAAATCGCGCTGGGTGCGGCCGAGCAGCCGCCGCAAGGTGCGGTGATACGGCTTGTAGAGCGTCTCGATGCGGGCGAGCGCGTCGTCGACCGGCAGCCGCCGGCCGTAAATCTCCTGCGCGTCGCCGACCACCCGGGCGATGGTGCCGAGCCCGCCGGCGACCCGCATCGAGCGGGTGTTGGCGTAGGACGGCAGGCGGCCGTCGAACATGCGGGGATCGAGCTCGTAAGGCTCACGGTTCACGTCGACATAGCAGCGCGGGAAGAACGCCCGCATCAGCGGGTAGCCGCGCGCCACCACGTCGGCGAACAGCTCGTCGACGAAAGTGTCTTCGGAGCGCCGCAGGGTGGCGAGGTCGAGCCGGGTCGTCTCCAGGAAAATCCGCGGATACACGCAGCCGCTGTGCGGCGAGTTGAACACCAGCGGGCCGGCGAGCTCGGCCGGCTCCTGAACATCGAACGGGGGATCGAGCTCGTCTGGCGAATCGGACATGCGGCTGCGGCGGACCTGGACGCTTTTCGGGACGGGACCCGGACGGCCGGTCGCGGCAACAGGCGTCGCGGCACGGTGGTCCGGTAAGGAGGTCGGGGCACGGCCCCGTTCGCCCGGTCGGCGCGGCGGTCGCGTCGTCCGGCGGCGTCATTGTCCATGATGTGACACGCGCTGCCAAGGTCGATGCGATGAAGATCCATCCGAGCAGGATCGATGTGCGCGAGATCGAGGCGCGATCGTCGTCCGCTTCACTTCGTGTTTACCGGGACTCGCGCTTATGGAATGTTGAACAAGGGACCGGGAACGGGGCTGGCCGGGATTCGGCCAGGAACGCGCGATGGAACAGCCGGGTGCGGGGATGTCCAGGATTCTGCTGGCTGAAGACGACAACGACATGCGCCGCTTTCTGGTGAAGGCGCTGCAGACCGCAGGCTACGAGGTCACCTCCTACGACAACGGCCTGTCGGCGTATCACCGGCTGCGCGAGGAGCCGTTCCAGCTCCTCCTGACCGACATCGTGATGCCCGAGATGGACGGCATCGAGCTCGCCCGCCGGGCCTCCGAGCTCGACCCCGACATCAAGATCATGTTCATCACCGGCTTCGCGGCCGTCGCCCTCAACCCCGATTCGGCCGCCCCCAAGCACGCCAAGGTGCTGTCGAAGCCGTTCCACCTGCGCGAGCTGGTCACCGAGGTCCAGAAGATGCTGACCGCGGCCTGAGGCCGCCGGCCCGCATCCGCTGCCCGGCGAGGCCTCGAATCGCCGGCCTCGACCATCGCGCAGCGTTTCGTCACACGGCCTTCGTCTCCGCCCTTGCCCCGGCCCGAGCGAGCCGATATAGGAACCGTCACCTCGGCCCCGACCACGCCGAGGCCCGGGACCTCGGTCCCGGCCGGGAACCGGCCCTCGGCCAGTCTCCCGAAGCCGTCACCGACGGCGGGCGCGTAGCTCAGCGGAAGAGCACTACCTTGACATGGTAGGGGTCACAGGTTCGATCCCTGTCGCGCCCACCACCTAGTTCCCGACACTCAGTGAGTTACCGTAAAACGGCAACTTTTCTGCAGGGCGATGAATGGTGCCCATGCGGAACAAAGCACGAAACCCTCGTGCAATCCGTGCAGCTGTTCCGCCGAGCTCCCCGACTGCTCGACTTCGAGCCGCTTCAGGCAGCTGAATGTCCGGCCCCCGAGCCGGTCCGACAGACGAGAAGAGGGCAGGACATAGAATGTCCCTGAGCAGACGGATATGACCGACGGGCCTTCAAACCGACCGCCGTTTCCCGTGTGGGACGAAAAGCGCTTGCGCGCGGCCACCCGCGCTGCCGGAGTTTCATTATGGTCGTGGAATGTCGATACCGACGCCATCACCATGGATGAGCGTGCCTATGAGCTATGGGGGATTCCGAAAACCGTCCAAGAGATCACGTTCGAAACCTTATCTAAAAACATCCACCCGGCCGACCTCAGGAGGGTGAGGTCGGCGTTCGCCGCCACGCGGGCGATTGTCGGGGGCTATGAAATCGACTTCCGGATTCTGCACGACACGGATTTACGGTGGATATCCGCCCGGGGGCAGGGCAGCGACGCCGACATCGCCGAGCGGATCATGTTCGGCGTCTTCCTCGATGTGACCCAACGCAAGCAGGCCGAGGAAGCCAACGAGTTGCTCGCTGGCGAGATGAGCCACCGAGTGATGAACCTTCTGCAGATTGCAACCGCGCTCACGCACATCACCTCCCGCTCGGCCGAGACGAAGGAGGAAATGGCGCAAAATCTCACCAGCCGATTGATGGCGCTTGGGCGCGCGCAAACTCTCGTGCGCCCGCTGCCCGGCCAGAAGACCGAGGCCGCCCTTCTCGGTGACATTCTTGCGATCGTCCTTTCGCCTTACGACGAGAAGGGCGCCACCGTTCGGGTCCGTGTCTCGGTGCCGAAGATAAACGTCGGGCAAGCGGCGAGCACCGCGCTCGCCCTGGTCATCCATGAACTCGCAACAAATGCCGCCAAGTACGGTGCGCTGTCGACCGAACGCGGCAGCCTGGACGTATCGTGCAGCGCCAATGATGATGACGTGGTCCTCATCTGGACTGAACGCGGCGGTCCGGCTGGCGCGAATCCGTCGAAACGATCGGGCTTCGGCAGCAAACTGGTCACCCAGAGCGTGACGACCCAGCTCGGCGGCTCCATCGCCTTCGACTGGTCACACGAGGGGGTGGTGGTCACGTTGCGCGCGAGCAAGCAGCACTTGGCAAAATAGCTGGCGGCGCCGAATCGATGATCTCGATTGATTGGTGCTTGAATGCCGTTGCTCGCCGCGCGCTGTCGCGCCCACCATCCTCCTCGACCTGTCCTCCCCGCTGCCCTCCCCGATCTGCCCTCTCCGACACCTCGGATGTGCTCCCCCCATCGGGAGAGCACGTATGCGGCGGGGCGGTGCTTGTGACGGGCCGGGCGCGGTGACATAGCTGGGGGCTAGGCCCTGCTCCTGCCCGGGCACCCCATGACCGACCTGAAATCCACCGCGGCCCCGCCCGCGACCCGCCGCTTCGCCGACCATCTCGGCCCGCTCGCCAGCGCCGCCGGGATGGCGTTCGTCGTCTGGCAGGCGGTGATCCACGGGCTGCCGGCGGCGCTCGCCACGGCACCCGGCGAGAGCCTCGCGGTGCTGCTCGGCGCCACCGGCCTGCAGGCGCTCGGCGCCGTGCTGACCGGGATCGGCTGGGTCGTGCTGCTGCGCCTGCTGGTGCGGCCGACGATGCGCAAGAGCTGCCTGTTCGGCATCTTCCTCTACACCCAGCTCGACCGCTACCGGCCCGGCAACGTGCTGCAATACGCGCACCGGCACGCGGCGCTGGCGCCGTTCGGCGTGACCATCGGCGAGTCGCTCACCGTGGCGATGGCCGAGGCGCTGTGCCTGCTCACCGCCACGGGCGTCCTGGTCGGCCTGGCGGCGGCGCTCGGCCGCTTCGACTGGAGCCTGCCGTTTCGCATCGCCGGCGAGTTCTCGCTCGCCGTCACCGGCATGGCCGGGGTCGCGCTCCTGGTCATGGTGGTGCTGCAGCGCTCGGTGGTCGCCCGCGTCTTCGCCTCACGCCGCGCCGTCGCCCGCATGCTGTTCGCGGTCGGCCTCGACATTGCGACCTTCGCGGCCATGGGGCTGGCGCTCGACGCCCTGATCGGCCTCGTCGCCCCCGACGTGACGCGCGACCTCGTCTCGCTGTCGGCGATCTGCGCCGCCGCCTGGCTGGCCGGCTTCGTGATGCCGGGTGCGCCGGCCGGGCTCGGGGTGCGCGAGGTGGTGCTGACCGTGCTGCTGGCCCCGGTGGTGGGCACCGGGGCTGCCGTGATCGTCCTGGCCTTGCGGCTCGCCGCCATCCTGGCGGACGCGCTGGCGGCCGGCGCCGGCCGCCTGATGATGCTGCACGCCCATCCGCGCCCGCCGGTCGGCGCCGACGCGCGCTGACGCTCACGCCGGCGCGACGTCGCGATCCCAGGGCGGCACCGGGGCGAAGCGCTCGGCCAGCAGGTCGATGAAGGCCCGCACCTTGGCGGGTGGGCGACGGCTCGACGGATAGGCCGCGTAGACGCCGGCGAGCTCCGGGGTCGGCTCGTCGAGGACGAGCGGCACCAGGAGCCCGGCGCGGATCTCGCGGGCGACCAGGAAGCTCGGCATGAAGACGAGGCCCTGCCCGCCGACCGCCGCGACCACCAGGGCGTCGCCGTTGTTGGCGGCGAGGCTGCCCTTCACCTCGACGACATGGCGGGCGTCGCGCCCGAACGCCCAGCGGCCGGCGCCGACCGTCTGCGACAGCGTGTAGCCGAGGCAATCGTGGCCGGCGAGGTCGGCGATGGTGCGCGGCGTGCCGCGGCGCTCCAGGTAGGACGGCGCGGCGCAGACGACGAGGCGCGACGGGGCGAGCTTGCGGGCCACCAGGGTGGAGCTCTGCATCCGCCCGATGCGCACCACCATGTCCCAGCCCTCCTCGATCAGGTCGACGACACGGTCGTTGAGGCCGAGATCGACGACGAGGTCGGGGTGGCGGCGCGAGAACTCGGGCAGCAGCGGCGCGATCTCGCGGATGCCGAACGAGAACGGCGCGTTGAGCCGCAGCGTGCCGCGCACCTCGACGGTCTCGACCGAGGCGGTCGCATCGGCCTCCTCCAGCTCGGCGAGAATGCGCTCGACCGATTCGAGATAGCGCCGCCCCGCCTCGGTGAGGGTGAGCCGGCGCGTGGTGCGGTGCAGGAGCTTGGTGCCGAGTCGCGCCTCGAGCGCCGCCAGGTGCTTGGTCGCCATGGTCTGCGACATGCCGAGCGCCCGGCCCGCCGCCGACAGGCTGCCGAGCCCCGCCACCCGGGCGAACACCTGCATGCCGGTGACCCGATCGAGCATTTTTTGTCCGCTCCGACGGCGCTCTTCGGCTGTGATGGACCCGACTGCCGCTCGTCCCCGCGAAAGCGGGGACCCAGGGGCCTCCCGATGTGCGGCTCTGGATTCCCGCTTTCGCGGGAATGAGCGGAGCGCGGGTCCACGTCACCGGACCGCTCAAAGCCGCCTGCAGCCACCTCACACCAAGAGTGCGAAATCATATCCGAATGGAAGGAATAATCAAACCAGCGCCGGGATGCCACATTGCCTCCAGCGAAACCGCTCACCCCCACGGAGGCTTCCATGTCCGCCACCCCGAGCATCGACACCCGCACCGCCCCGTATGCCGCCCTGCTGCTGCGCGTCAGCCTCGGCGCCCTGCTGATCGCCCACGGGCTCCTGCTGAAGGTCGCGACCTTCGGCCTCGCCGGCACGGCCGGCTACTTCCAGAGCCTCGGCTACCCGGCCTTCTTCGCCTACCTCGTCATCCTCGGCGAGATCGGCGGCGGCCTCGCCCTGATCCTCGGCCTGTGGACCCGGTGGATCGCCCTCCTGCTGCTGCCGATCCTGATCGGCGCGACGCTGCAGCACGCCGGCAACGGCTGGCTGTTCACGGCCAAGGGCGGCGGCTGGGAGTTTCCGGTGTTCTGGACCGTCACGCTCGTCGTCCAGGCCCTGCTCGGCGACGGTGCCTACGCACTCCGCCCGGGCGCCCTGTTCGGCCGCACCGCCCGGATCGGCGGCCCGGTGACCCAGACGCGCTGACCGGCGTTCACCCCCGGCACACACCCGCCTGAAACAGCAGGAGGCCGCCATGGCCCAGCCCGACACCCTGACCCGGATCGCGCCGGACCTGACGCCGGCGCCGATCGACCCGGCGGTGCGGATCGGCCACGTCCACCTCAAGGTGGCCGATCTCGACCGGGCGCTCGCCTTCTGGTGCGGTGTGCTCGGCTTCGAGCTGATCCAGCGCTACGGCAGCCAGGCGGCCTTCGTCTCGGCCGGCGGCTACCACCACCACATCGGCCTCAACACCTGGGAGAGCCGGGGCGGGTCGCCGCCGCCGCGCGGCAGCACCGGCCTCTACCACGTCGCCCTGCTCTACCCGAGCCGGGCGACGCTCGCCGACGCGCTGCGCCGCCTGACCGCCGCCGATGTCCCGCTCGACGGCGCCAGCGACCACGGCGTCAGCGAGGCCCTTTATCTGCGCGACCCCGACGGCAACGGGGTCGAGCTCTACCGCGACCGCGACCCGGCGGACTGGCCGCGCACCCCCGACGGCCGGCTCGCCATGGTGACCCGGCCGCTCGATCTCGACGGCCTCCTGCGCAACGCCCCTTCCGGCGCGCCGGCGCGTTGACGCGGGACAGCCTCGACCGAGCCCGAACTGACGAACCTGACCTCGACGCCCTCGAAAGACAAAGGAGCCCCCCCGTGAGCCAGACCAAGATCGCCGTCGTCGTCGGCAGCCTGCGCCGCGACTCGTTCAACAAGACGCTCGCCGCGGCGCTCGCCAAGCTCGCCCCGGCGGACGTGACGCTGGTGCCGGTCGAGATCGGCGACCTGCCGCTCTACAACCAGGACGACGACGGCAACCAGGCGCCGAGCGTGAAGCGCCTGAAGGCCGAGATCGCCGCCGCGCAGGGCGTGATCTTCGTGACGCCGGAGTACAATCGCTCGGTCCCGGGTGTGCTCAAGAACGCCATCGACCACGCCTCGCGCCCCTATGGCCAGAGCGCCTGGGGCGGCAAGCCGGCCGGCGTCATCGGCGTCTCGGTCGGCGCCATCGGCACGGCGCTGGCCCAGCAGCACCTGCGCACCATCCTGGCCTATCTCGACATGCCGACGCTCGGCCAACCCGAGGCCTTCATCCAGATGAAGGACGGCCTGTTCGACGCCGACGGGTCGATCGGCGCGGCGAGCCGCGACTTCGTCAAGGGCTGGCTCGACCGCTACCTCGCCTTCGTGAAAACCCACGCGGGCTGATCCGGCACGGCCGGAGCGAAACAAATCACGGGCCGGTGTCGGAACGACGCCGGCCCGTTCGTCTTTCGGGAGAGGCCGCCGTCGATGGGGGCGGGGCCGGACCGGAGACGACCATGAAGGTGCAGCCCTATCTGTTCTTCGACGGCCGCTGCGACGAGGCGATCGCGTATTACAAGGCCGTGCTCGGCGCCGAGTCGACCTTCCTGATGCGATTCAAGGACGCCCCGGATCAGCCGCCGCCCGGCGTGCTGCCGGCGGACTGGGCCGACAAGGTGATGCACTCCGAACTGCGGATCGGCGAGACCGTGGTGATGGTCTCCGACGGCCGGTGCGCCGGCCAGCCGGACTTCCAGGGGATCTCGCTGTCGCTGACCGTCGATGGCGACGCCGAGGCCGACCGCCTGTTCGCCGCCTTCGCCGACGGCGGCACCGTGCAGATGCCGATCGGCAAGACCTTCTTCGCCTCACGCTTCGGCATGGTCGCCGACCGCTTCGGCGTGAGCTGGATGATCATCACGCCGCCGGCGGGGTGAGGCTTCGGGGGCTTGGGATTGTCTCAGCAGCTCCGCGTCCGGGGCCTACCCCCCTCCCCATCCCTCCCCCACAAGGGGGGAGGGAGCACGCTGCGGCGAGCCTCGGCACATTGCTCTACAGCGATATCTCACCTTTAATCGTGACGCTGCGGCTCCAGCGTTCCCTCCCCCCTTGTGGGGGAGGGACAGGGAGGGGGGTGAAGCCACACGGGACGCGCTGGTTGCGAAGCGGGGCCCGGGTCCCCTCACCTCGCCTTCGGCACCGCCAGGTTGATGTTGATGTTCTTCTCCTGGGTGAACGACAGGAGCTCCTCCAGGCACTCCTCGCGGCCGATGCCGGACTGCTTGTAGCCGCCGAACGGCGCGCCCAAAAAATGCTTGCTGGTGTCGTTGACCCAGATGCAGCCGGCCTCGACGCTCGCGGCGGCGCGATGCGCGGTCGTGAGATCGTTGGTCCAGATCGACGCCGTGAGACCGTACTCGACCGCGTTGACCTGATCGAGCATCGCGGCCTCGTCGGTCCATCGGATCACGCCGACGACGGGCCCGAAGATCTCCTCCTTGAAGATGCGCATGGTCGGCGTCACGTCGGCGAACACGGTCGGCTCGATGTAGAGGCCCTTGGCGAGCGCCGGGTCGTCCGGCCGGCCGCCGCCGGTGAGGAGGCGCGCGCCCTCCTGCTTCGCCGAGGCGATGTAGTCGAGCACGCGGTCGTACTGCACCTTGGAGATGATGGCGCCCATGGTGGTCGACGGATCGGTCGGCACGCCCGGCTTCCAATGCCGGATGCGCACCTTCACCCGCTCCAGCACGGCGTCGTAGATGCTGTCGTGGATGAAAGCCCGACTCGTCGAGCCGCAGGACTGGCCGCACCATGTAAAATTCATGCCGCCGACGAGGCCGGCCGCGACCGCGTCCGGATCGGCGTCGGGGTACGCGATCAGCGCGTTCTTGCCGCCGAGTTCGAGCAGCACGCCCTTCAGCGTGTCGGCGGCGGCCTTCATCACGGCGCGACCCGTGGCGGCGCTGCCGATCAGCGCGATCTTGGCGACGTCGGGATGGCTCGCGAGCCGCGCCCCGGCGTCACGGCCGCCCGGCACGACGTTGAACACGCCGGGCGGCAGCAGCCCGTCGATCAGCTCGGCGAGCCGCAGCGAGGAGAGCGGCGCTTGCTCGGGCGGCTTCATCACGACCGTGTTGCCGGCCGCGAGGGGCGCGGCCGCCTTGCCGGCGACGAACATGAAGGGATGGTTGAACGGCACGATGCGGCCGACGACGCCGAGCGGCTCGCGCACCGAGAAGTTGACCCGGTCCGGACCCATCGGGATCGAGTGCCCCTTCATCTCGGTGACGAGGCCGGCGAAGAAATCGAGCTGCGCGGCCGCGATCGTCGCGTCGGCGATCATCTCCGAGACCGGGTTGCCGCAGTCGGCCGCGTCGAGCATCGCCAGCTCGCCGGCATTCTCCCGCAGCACCCGCGCAACCTCGCGCAGCATTTTTGCGCGCTCGAGCGGCGGGACGCGGCGCCAGTCCTTGAACGCCTGCTTCGCCGCCGCGACCGCCGCGTCGATGTCCTCGGCCCCACAGTCGGCGACCGCGCCGAGCGACTCGCCGGTGCCGGGGCTGATCTGGTCGAGATGCCGGCCGGTCCTCGGCGCGTGCCAGGCCCCGCCGTAATAGGCGCCGCGCGAAGCGGGCAGCTTCAGCGCGATCGCGGCGAGGGATTTGGGCGCGACGGGGGTGTTCATGGCAATGCTCCCGGTTTCTTGTCACGTCACGCTGATCGGGAGGGACCGACCGGAGCGCATGCACCGCGTCCGCCCCACCCTCCGCTCATGCCCGCGCAGGCGGGCATCCAGATTGTCCGTGCCGCCTCGCCCTTGGTCCCCGCCTTCGCGGGGACCAGCGGAACACCGAGCCGGCGTCTCGGCCCCTCTCATTCTTTAGGACGCGACGGCGATCGGCTCCGGCACGGCGGCGGGCGTGGCGGGCGCCACCGCGACGCGGCCGCGGATCAGATCGGCGGCACGCTCGGCGATCATGATCACGGGCGCGTTGATGTTGCCGCCGACCAGATCCGGGAACACCGAGGCATCGACCACCCTCAAGGCCTCGACCCCGATCACCTTCAGCTCGGGATCGACCACCGAGGCGGGATCGTCGGCGGCGCCCATGCGGCACGAGCCGCAAGGATGGTGCGCCGTGACGGCGGTGCCGCGCACCGCCTGCTCGATCTCGGCCTCGCCGGTCGCGCGCCCCAGCGGACCGATCTCGCCGTCCGTGAACGCCTTCAGGGCCGACTGCCGGCCGATGTCGCGGAACAGCGCGACGGCGCGCCGCATCGTCGCCCAGTCCTTGTCCGTGGCCAGGAGACGCTGGCGGATCAGCGGATGCGCGGTCGGATCGGCGGAGCGCAGCGCGATCTCGCCGCGGCTCTCCGGGCGCAGGAGCACGATGCGGGCCGAGAACGAGTCGGCGAAACCCTTCTGGCCCGGCCAATACGGCGCGGCGCCGAGCGGCCCGGCGATGAACAGCATCTGGGTGTCCGGCACGGCGAGCGCCGGATCGGTCTTGGCGAAGGCGGTGAGCCCGCCCGGCAGATCGGCCGCGAAGCCGGTGCCGAGCACATAGCCGCGGGCGATGGCGACGGCGAGCCGGTCGATCCGCATGTTGTAATGAACCGGCCCAGGATCGCGGCGGCCGTACATCATCAGCGCCGCGACGTGATCCTGCAGGTTCTTGCCGACCGACGGGCGCGCCGCCGCGACCGCGATGCCGTGGCGCGCGAGCGCCGCCGGATCGCCGACGCCGGACAGCATCAGGATCTGCGGCGAGGCGATGGCGCCGCCGCACAGGATCACTTCGCGCCCCGCCCGCACGGTCTCGACCGCACCGCCCGACGAGAGTTCGACGCCGACGGCGCGCCCCTTCTCGATCACGACGCGATGCACGAGCACGTTGAGGCGCAACGTCAGGTTCGGCCGCGACAGCACCGGCCGCAGATAGGCCGCGGACGCGCTGGCGCGACGGCCCTTGCGCACGGTCTTCTGCATGCGCGCGATGCCGAACTGCTCGGCCGCGTTGTAGTCCGGATTGTAGGGAAGCCCGACCTGGCCGGCCGCCGCCACATAGGCGTCGATCAGCGGATCGGCGTAGCGCGAGCGCTGCGTCGCCAGCGGGCCGGCGCCGCCCCGGTAGGCGCTCGCGCCCTCCTCCCAGCTCTCCTGCTTGCGGAAATAGGGCAGCACGTCGCCCCACGACCAGCCGGCCGCGCCGCCCGCGGCCCAGCGCTCGTAGTCGCTGCGATGGCCGCGCACATAGGCCATCGCATTGACCGAGGAGGAGCCGCCCAACACCTTGCCGCGCATGCACTCCATGGCGCGGTTGCCGGTCGCCGGATCCGGCTCGGTCTCGTAGCCCCAGTCGTAGAGGCGCTTCTGAAGAATCCGGCCCCAGCCGAGCGGCAGCTGGATCAGCGGATCGCGATCCGAGCCGCCGGCTTCGAGCAGCAGGACCGTCACGTCGGGAGCCTCGGAGAGCCGGGCGGCGAGCGTGCAGCCCGCCGAGCCGGCGCCGACGATCACGTAGTCGTACTCGCTGACGGTCATGCGCGGCGCCTCGACCCCGGTGTTCCGATCACTTCGGCGCCTTGGCGTCGACCACGGCCTTGAGCTTGACGAACTCGGCCTTGGCGGCCGGGTTCTGCTCGACGATCCTGGTGCCGAGCGCGACGAAGCCCTGCATCATCTTGGCCTGCTCGGCCTCCGGGAGCTTCAGGATCTCACCCTTGTTCTCCAGCCACACGGCGTTCGCCTTCTTCACGTTCTCGACGCCCCAGCCGAACGCCTGCTGCTCGGCCTCGCGGCCGGCGGCCCGGATCGCCTCCTGGACGTCCTTGGGCTGCGCCTGGAACCACGCCTCGTTGACCAGATTGACCGAGACGATGTGCGCGAAGTTGAGGTCGGTCACGTGCTTGGCGACGTCGTAGTACTTGAACGCGGTGAGGATCGGCATGCCGGCGAGCACGCCGTCGATGCCGCCCGACTGGAGCTGCGGGATCACCTCGGAGAGCGCCAGCGGCACCGGGATGGTGCCGATCGACTTCATCGGCTCGATCTGGAGGGGCGAGGCGAAGGTGCGCACCTTCATGCCCTTCATCGCCTCGAGGGTGGGCGCCGGCTTCTTGAACAGCACCAGGGTCGGGCTGTTGTATATGGCGCCGATGACCCGCAGCCCCCGATTGACGAACATGGTCTCGAGGTGGTCGCGGTAGGTCGGATCGTGGATCACGGCGCTGACGTGCTCGGGCGAGACGAACAGGCCGGGCACGTCGAAGATCTGGAAGCGCGGATCGAGCGTGGTGACGAACGAGGTCGGCGTGATGAAGGACTCGATGGTGCCGAGCGACACGCCCTCGGCCATGCGCGGGATGGCGCCGAGCTGGCTCGCCGGATAGATCTCCACCTTCACCTTGTCGCCGACACGCTTCTGCAGCGCCGCCGCGAACAGCTTCTGCCACTCGTGCTGGACGTCGTTGATGGTCGCATTGGCGAGCTTCATCACGGTCTGGGCGGCAGCCGGCGTGACCGACGCCGGGGACACGGTGGCCACGGCGGCGAGGAGCGTTGCGGCGAGCGCCGCGAGCGAGCGTCGGGACAGGACGGGGCGTTGCGACGACATGGCGGTCTCCGGGGGGGCTAGATGGCGCGAGCGAGCAGGAGCGTGAGGGCAGGCCAGTAGGTGATGATCAGCAGCGCGGCGAGCTGAACCAGGGCGAACGGGACGACGCCGCGGTAGAGCGTCTCCAGCGGCACGCCGAGCACCGAGCGGGCGACGAACAGGTTGAGCCCGAACGGCGGCGTGAACATGCCGATGGCGACGTTCACGGTCATGACGATGCCGAAATGCACCGTGTCGATGCCGAGATGCTTGACCAGCGGCACCAGCAGCGGTGTGAGCACCACGATGGCCGAGGTCGGGTCGAGGAAGCAACCGACGATCAGCAGCAGCACGTTGACGGCCATCAGGAAGCCCCAGGGGGGCAGATCGAGCGCCGCGAGGCCCTCCGTGAGGGCGCGCGGGATGCCGTTGACGGTGAGCAGCCAGGCGAACACGGCCGCCGCCGCGACGACGATCAGGATCTGCGCGGTGAGGATCGCCGAGCGCGTGGCGCAGTCGAGCACGTCGGCCCAGCTCATCTCACGATAGACGAAGCGGCCGACGATCACGCCGTAGAGGCAGGCGAAGCCGCCCGCCTCGGTCGGCGACGACCAGCCGAGATAGATGCCGGCGAGAATCACGACCGGCATCATCAGGGCCGGAAGGGCGTCGCGCGTGGTCGTCCCGAACCGTCGCAGCGAGAAGCCGACTCGGGTGCTGCCAGGGGCGCGCGCGCCTTGCGCTATCACATAGGCGCACATCATACCGGCGATCAGCAGGCCGGGCAGCACGCCGCCGGCGAACAGGCGCGGGATCGATTCCTCCGCCGCGGCGCCGTAGAGGATCATCGCGATGCTCGGCGGGATCACGATGTCGATCGAGCCCGAGGTGCTGACGAGACCGGACGCGAAGCGCGGGCCGTAGTCGCGCGCGAGGCCGGGATAGAGCGCCCGGCCGATCACCGCGACGGTCGCGGTCGAGGCGCCCGAGATGGCGCCGATCAGCGTGCAGGCGCCGACGGTCGCCACCCCGAGCCCGCCCGGCGTGCGGCCGACCAGCGCCAGCACCCAGGCGATCAGCCGGTCGGCGATGCCGGCGCGGCCCATCAGCTCGCCGGCGAAGATGAAGAACGGCACCGCCAGCAGCGCGTAGTTCTCCAGCCCGCCGTAGATCACCTGATGGACGGCGATCGGCGGCACCGTCATCACGGTGGCGAAGGTGAGCGCGGCCCCGATCAGGAACAGCGCGAAGATCGGCGTGCCGATCGCCAGGAGGACGAGCGGGATCGCTCCGAGTGTCCAGATCATGGCTGCGTCCAGATCACGCGTCGATCCCCGAACGGCGCGCCAGCTCCACCCCGTCGGCGACCACCAGCGCAGCGGCGATCAGGGCGCAGCCGCCGAAGCCGACCAGCAGCGCCGTGTGTGGGATCGTCATCGGCAGGCCGAGCGCCATGCTGGTCTGGCCCGTCATCATGACGCGGCCGACGAAGCCGTAGGACTGCATCGCCGCGTAGCCGGCGCCGAGGGCGATCGCGACGTGGTGGACGATCGCCAGCGCCAGCCGCGTGCGGACCGAGGCGCGCAGCGGCAGGAAGTCGAGCGCGATGTGGGAGCGGTCGGCGGTGACGAACAGCGCGCCGATCATCACCAGCCACACCATGGCGAAGACGAGAAGCTCGTCGGCCCCGACGAACACGCTGCCGAACAGGTAGCGGCCGAGCGCGTTGGCGACATTCAGCAGCACCATGCCGATCAGCACCAGCCCGAGGATCGCGCGGCCGGCCCGCGCGACCGCGCGGGCCAGCCAGGTGGCGAGCGGCACGGCAGTCGGCGGCTCGCGTTCGATCGTCATGACGGTCTCGTCCACCACCGTGCTCTCCCTCGGGCCGCGCGAGCGTCAGACCGTCAGGCGGCGCTGACGAGCGTGCTCGGCTTGGCGCCGGTCGCCACCGCGAAGGCGGGCCGCTGGTCGATCGCCGCCTGCCACTTGGCGAGCGCCGGGACGTCCGGCCGCTCGATCGGGAAGCCGAGGCAGCGCTTCATGATCGGCGCGAGCGCGACCTCGGCGAGCGTGAAGCGGCCGAGCGCGACGAAGTCGCGGCCGGCGAGATGGCCGTCGAGGATCTTCATCGCGGCGACGAGGTCGGCGGCCTGGGTGGCGAAGTCGGCGCTGCGCTCCTCGACCGGCTTCTTGGCGTCCTTGAACACCGCCACGTAGGCCGTGTTGACGCTGGCGAGCAGCCAGTCCATCCAGCGCTCCACCTCGGTCTTCTCGGCCGGGGTCGCACCCGTCAGCGCCGGCGCGTGCAGGGCGGCGAGATAGCGCAGGATGGTGTTCGACTCCCAGATCACGACGTCGCCGTCGATCAGGGTCGGCACCTTGCTGTTCGGGTTGAGCTTGCGATAGGCGTCGGTCGTGGTGTTGCCGAACTGGCGGCCGTAGTCCTCGCGCACATAGGAGAGTCCGATTTCTTCCAGGAGGAAGATCACCTTCTGCACGTTTCCCGACGTGCTGCGTCCGAGCAGTCTCAGCATTGCCTGTCCTCCTGTTCGGGGCTTCAGCGCCGCAGCGCGTTCGCCGCCTTGACGAATTGCCCGGCGAGGGCCGCCGAGACGTCGATGGGTTGCTTCATGGCGCCCTGGTCGAGGAGCGTCTTCGTCGTCGACTCCCAGGCCTCCTTGCTCATCGCGCCGATGCCGTTCGCCTTGGTGTCCTCGCTGAAGAAGGACGCGGCGATGTCGGCCTCGATCTGCTTCATCAGAACGTCGCGCTTCGGCGCGTATTCGGGATTGGCCTTGATCACGATGTCGACCGCCTCGGCCGGATTCTCGATCACCGCCTTGAACGCCTCGAGATAGGCGGTGACGAAACGCTGCACGAGATCGGGCTTGTCGGCGATCATCTTCTCGGACGTGATCAGGCCGGAGCCGTAGGCCTTGTAGCCCCAGTCGGAGCCGAGCAGGATCGACAGCGAGCCGGGACCGCCCGCCTTCGCCTCCAGCTCCGGCACCTCGGCGTCGATGTAGCCGGGCACGGCGTCGACGCGGCCGAGCAGCAGATAGTTCTCGTAGGGCGGCGACACGGTGGCGCGCTTCACGTCCTCCTCGGTCATGCCGTTGGCCGCGAAGAACGCCTTGGTGAAGATGTAGGTCGAGCCGCTGGGCTGCACGGCGAAGTTCAGGCCTTTCAGGTCCTGCGGCTTGGTCAGCTTGTGCTTGGCGGCGATCGAGATCATCGCCATCGGGCTCTTCTGGTTGACGGCGGCGAGCGCCACCACGGGCACGTTCTGCGAGCGCGCGATGGCGAGCGTCGGCAGGTCGCCGAAGCCGAACTCGGCATTGCCGGCACCGATCATCCGCATCGTGTTGGCCGAGCCGGTGCCGCGCCGGATCGCCGTCACCTCGATGCCGTGCTTGGCGAACAAGCCCTTCGCCTGGCCGACGAAGAACATCGCGTGATTGCCGCGGACCACGTAATCGAGCTGCACGCTCACCTGATCGGCGGCGGCGGCCGGCGTCGCGGCGAGGCCGGCGAGAAGCGCAGTCGCGGCGCCCACGGCGGCGAGCCGCGTGACGAGCGATCTCCGGGACGGGGTGGTCATCGTGTCGGTCCTCCGCATCGGGGTGTCGTCGTCGGCTGGTCAGGAGCGGTGCAGCGGGTCGTACTTCGCGGCCCACGGCACCAGGAGCTGCTCGGCGAGCTCGAGCGCGTAGTAGAAGGCGAGGCCGAGCACCGAGACGACGACGAGGGCGGCGAACACCAGCGCCGTGTCGAGCTGCGTCGACGAGAGCTGGATCACGTAGCCGAGGCCGGCCGAGGCGCCGGCGAACTCGCCGACGATGGCGCCGATGACGCTCAGCGTCACGGCGACCTTGAGGCCCGCCATCAGGGAGGGCAACGAATACGGGATCTGGACGCGGCGCAGGATCTCGCCGCGGCTCGCGCCGACCGAGCGCATCAGCGCGATGAAGCCGGGCTCGACCGACTGCAGGCCGTGCATCATGTCGATCGCCACAGGAAAGAAGGCGATGACGACGATCAGCACCACCTTGGGCGCGAGGTCGTAGCCGAACCACAGGATGAAGATCGGCGCGAGCGCGATCTTCGGCACAGTCTGGAACAGCACGACGAGCGGATAGAGGGCGCGGCCGAAGCGCTCGAACCGCACGATGGCGAGCGCGACCGCGATACCGACGAGGGCCGAGAGCACGAAGCCCGCCGCAATCTCGATCGCGGTGACTCGCGAGGCCACGAGCAGCATCGGCCAGTTCTCGACCAGCGACACGGCGATGGCGGACGGCGCCGGCAGCACGAAGGACGAGACGTTCAGGAGCCGGATCGCGGCTTCCCAAGCCGCGAGGACGCCGAGCAGCAGCGCGAGCGGCGGCAGCAGCTCGGAGGCGGCGCGACGGACGCGGCGGAGCATGGCGCCTCGCGCGACGGCGCGCGGCCGAAACGTCGCCTGATCGAGGGTGCTCATCGACGCTCTCCCGCGCGCGGATGCGCGCCCTGCGCGTGCGTTCCGATCGGCTGCACTGCGTGGCTCTGGATCAGCAGATGGCGCAGCCGCGATTCGGCCTGCGCGAAGGCCGGAAGATCGAACGTCTCCTCGTCGCGATGCGCCGGCAGGTCGATCGGCAGGGTCTCGATGATGCGAGCCGGATTGGTCGCCATCACGTGGACGTCGCGCGACAGGAACACGGCCTCGTCGATCGAATGCGTCACCAGCACGATGGTCTTGCCGGTGCGCTCCCAGATGTCGAGCAGGCCGCGGCTCATCTCCTCGCGCGTGATGGCGTCGAGGGCGCCGAATGGCTCGTCCATCAGCAACACCTCGGGATCGAGCGCGAGCGCGCGGGCGATCGCGACGCGCTGGCGCATGCCGCCCGAGAGCTGCGAGGGGAGCTTGTTCGCCGCGGCCTCGAGCTTGACCAGGCGCAGCATCGCCATCGCCGTGTCGAGCGCGACGTCCTTCGGCGTCGCGCGGCCGCCGACGGTGAGCAGGAAGGCGGCGTTCTCCAGCGCCGTCTTCCACGGCAACAACGTCGCCTCCTGGAAGACGAGGCCGATCATGTGGCGCTTCGCCGCCTCGCCGGGCGCGAGGCCGCCGACCGTGATGGCGCCCTCGCTCGGAGTCAGCAGGCCGGCCATCACCTTCAGGAGCGTGCTCTTGCCGCAGCCCGACGGGCCGATCAGCGACACGAAGCTGCCGCGCCCGACCGTGATGTCGATCCCGGCGAGCACGCGCTGGACGGTACCGTCGTGAGCGAAGTCGACGCTGATGCCGCGCCCGACGATGTGGGCCTCGGCCGCAGGTGGCTTCGGCGCGGAGTCGGCGACGGAACTGACGGGGGCGATGGACCGCACGGCTTCGCTCGACGGTTCGGGACTGGCTGGCGTGTCGCGCGCCGCCAATCAGTAGCGCGCGACGACTCTCACCGCGTCTCAGCGGCGCGGCTTGTAGGCGATGGCGTCCATCTCGATCTTGGTGTTGATCACGGCGCGCGCCTCGATGGTGGTGCGGGCCAGCACGGCGTCCTTGAACTTCTCGCCGAACACCTTGTTGTAACGTCCGAAGTCGCGGGGGTCCTCGAGATAGGTCGTGACCCGCACAACGTCGGCGAGCGTCGCGCCCTCCTCGGCGAGGATGCGGCGGATCGACTCGATGGTGCCGGCCGTCTCCTCCTCGATGGTTCCCGACAGCATGTTGCCGTTCTCGTCCTTCGCCACCTGGCCGGAGACGAAGATGAAGTCACCGGCCCGCACGGCGGGGTGGAACGGCAGGTTCGGGTTCTTCTTGCCGATGGCGTAGACGGCCGGCTTCTTGTCCAGCGTCTCGGTCATGCTCGGATCCTCGCGTCGCGTTCGATGATCGCAGTCGTGAGAACGACGTCGCCGGACAGCGGCGTCAGAAGGCCGTCGTCTCGATGATGTCGACCCCGTTGACGCGATCGACCAGATAGATCAGCCCGCGCGAGTCGACCGTCACGTCGTTGGACGACGGCCGGTCGGCGCCCGGCGCCGGCGCGGGCAGATAATGCCCGACCTCGCGGGGCCGGAACGGATCGGCGAAGTCGACCAGCCGGAGCCCCTGCGCGAACCAGGCGAACGGCACGACCGAGCCGACGAAACGCTCGGACGGTTGATGGCATCCGGTCATCGGCGGCTGCGGGCGACCGTCGAGATCGAGGCCCGGCACCTGGAACGTCGCGATCGAGGTCGGCAGCCGCTCGTTGGTGATGTCGTAGACCCAGGCGAAGCTCGGCGGCGCCGGCCACAGCTTGGCGACATCCTCGTCGGCCACCACCATGATGTCGCGGCCCTGCAGCTTCTGCGGGAAGCGCAGGCAGGTGTGGGTGGGATGCGGGAACGTGGGGCTGGTGTTGACGTGCGAGACCAGCGTCGGCTTCGCCATGTCGGAGATGTCGAGAATGAAGAAGCCGTGGTGCCAGTAGCTGACATAGAGCCGGTCGCCGAAGCGCAGCGGATGATGGCAGCGCGGCGGGACCCAGGTTTCCCAGGGATACGCCTCGCCGCCGGCCGTCCACTGGCCGGGGATCCACCAACGCCCGACCTCGGTCGGCTTCGTCGGATCGATCAGATCGAGGATCATCACGATGTTGCCGACATAGCCCTGGACGGTCGGCGAGATGTAGGCGTAGCGGCCGTCGAAGTCGAAGCGGTGGACGCCGCCGCCGATCGTGTCCCAGCGCGAGATCAGCGTCGGCGTGGCGGGCTTCGACACGTCCCAGATGGTCAGGCCGCCGCCGACCTGATCAGGCGCGCCCTTGCCGAACTTCTCCATGTTGCAGACCATGATGTCGCCCGCGACGCGCACCTTGTGGGAGTGCCAGCCGTCGGGAACGTCGATGGTCGCGAGATGGCGCGGCGACGCCGGATCGGAGACGTCGAAGATGGTGGTGCCGCTGGTCGGTCGCTGATGGCCCACATACATCGTGGTACCTTCGACCCAGACCTGCCCGCCACCGGGGCAATCGACATGAGAGACGAGTGTGGTGTTGGCGTGTGACAGCAAGGCAGCCTCGTTCGTCGGTTCGGCACGGGGGTGCGGCGCCGCGCAGAGCGCGGCGTCGCGCCGAGATCCTGACGAGATCAGACGAGGCGGACGATGCTGTCGTCCTTGGTCTTGCCCCACTTGCGATAGAGGTCGAGCTTCTTCTGGGTCGGCTCGTCGCTGGCGACGAACAGGAACACCGGGTCCGTGTCGGAGCCGTTGACGTGCTCGCACCACATGCCGCCCGGCACCGCGAGCGTGTCGTGCGCGTTCCAGTCGAAACGCTTGCCGTCGACGATCGAGTGTCCCTTGCCCTCGAACGGCGCGACCAGCAGGTTGGCGGTCTGGCGCAGCGGCAGGGTGCGCTCGCCGGGCCGCAGCATCTGCACGAAGAACGTGATGGTCTTGAACACCGGCTGGCCGGTGGTCGGGTCGATGTACTCGACCATCAGGGCCTCGTGGGCGTCGCCGTCCCAGTCCTTGTGACGCTCGAGCAGCTCGCGCATCATGTCCCAGCGATAGACGAACATCGGCGAGGAGAAGCCGGCGCCGCGCTTCTCCTTGCTGGCGAAGCGGGGCATCAGGCCGCCATAGCCGTAGATGCGCTGCGAGTAGTCGGACGGGAATCGCTCCGACTGCTGCTTCATCGGCACCATCACGCCGTCGACCTCCTCGGCGTAGTGATGATCGAAGTGCACGGCGTTGAGGGTCTCGACCAGCGGGAAGTCGAGCACCGAGAGATTGAGCGCCTGCTCGCCGCCGACCGTGCCGTGATTGTGCCAGGTGTCGTTCGGCGTGAGCACCAGGTCGCCGGGGCCGAACACGATGTTCTCGCCGTCGACGCCGGTGAAATTGCCCTTGCCCTTCAGGCCGAACCGCACCGCGCTCGGCGAGTGCTTGTGGGGCGGCATGATCTCGTCGGCGTCGTTGAGCCGATAGGCCGTGTACATGGTCGAGACGGTGGCGCGCTTCGGCGCGAGGCCCGGATTGACCAGCACCAGCGAGCGGCGCTCCGAGTCGTCCATCGTGACCAATTCGACGGCACGATTCAGGATTGGTTCGATGTCCTCGGCGCAGCGCCAGAGAAACGGCACGGCCCGCGAGGTCGCCATCAGCTGCTTGATCTCGTCGTTCTGCACGTCCGCCGAGGTCGCCCAGAACGGAAACATGTTCTTGGCGCCGATCTCGTCGTAGAGCGCCTTCAGGGCGGTGTCGCGGTTGGGGAGACGATGCACGTTCGTCGACATGGAGGACTCCATCGGGGGTGCGTCGGCGGAACCAATGACGAAAGGCTAGCAGCAAAAGGTTCTCCGTCAACGGGCCGATTTGGCACCAATCTTCTTTATTGGTCCGGCCGCACATGGTATGCATTGCACACGACGAGGCCGGCGCCTGAATCCACGATCGAATCCGGCGCGGCGCCCCGGCGGGCCCCGGAGCGGCGCCCGTCGGCGGAGCAGACGTGTGCACCGCACCGTGCAGGGAGCAAACAATATGAGCAGCCTCGACCAGCCGAGATCCCGCCGCGGCGCCGACGCAGCCGCGCTCGGCGCGGCGCCCGGCCTGATCACGGCGGAGGCGCGGCTCGACGCGGCCGCGCTGGAGATCGCCCGCGACTCGTCCGACCTCGCGCTGCATCGCCTGCGCGAGCTGATCACGTCGGAACGCTTCGGGCACGACGGGCGGTTGCCGCCGGAGCGCAATCTCGCCGACGAGCTCGGCGTCAGCCGGCGTGCCGTGCGCCAGGCCCTCGGCACGCTGGAGGCGGAGGGTCGCATCATCCGCCAGCAAGGCCGCGGCACCTTCGTGGCCGAGGCGCGGCCGAGCGCGTCGGAGCTGGTGCGCGAGCTCTCCAAGCTCACCAATCCGGTCGACACGCTGGAGGCGCGGCTCGCCATCGAGCCCATGCAGGCGCGACTCGCGGCGTTGCGCGCGACGCCCGGCGACATCGACAAGCTGTTCGAGGCGGCGGAGGCGAGCCGCGTCGCGGCCGATCCGCCCTCCTACGAGAAGGCCGACGCGGCGTTCCATCGCCGTGTCGCGGCGGCGACCCGCAACCCGCTGATGATCGCGATCTTCGAGGCCGTGATGGAGACGGCGGCCGACGGCAGCTGGCGCCACGGCCGCGAGACCGCGCACTGCATCAACAACCAGGCCGTCTACGCGGCGGCGCACCGGCGCATCGCCGCCGCCATCTCGGCTCGCAACGCGACGCTCGCCGAGGACGCCATGCGGGCGCACCTCACCGCGATCCAGCAACGGCTGATCGAGTACGCGTTTCCGCGCGCCGAGATGAACGATTGATCGGAGCTGATCAGATCAGCGATCGATCCCGGAGAACAGCACCGTGACGGGGCCGGCCGGAAGCGGACCGCTCAAGAGGCCGGCGAGGCCGGCCGTGCCGGTTGCGGAGGCCGCGATCGTCGTGTGGCGCTTGCCGAGATCGTAGGCGCGTTCGACCATGGGCTCCGGCGCGACGACGACGGCGCCGCCGCTCGCCCGCACCCCTTTCAGGATCTCGAGCCAGTCGTAGGTCTCGTCGTCGAGAATCCCGTGCGCGAGGCTGTGCGGCACGCTCTCCCAGGCCCACATGTAGTCGGTGCGATGCTGCGCGGCCGCGTCGAGCGCGATGTCGGTCGCCTTGCCGAAGGCACGCGCGAGCGGCGCACAGCCTTTCGTCTGCACGGCGACGAGCCGCGGCATGCGGGGGAGGCGCCCGGCCGCGACCGCGATGGACAGCCCCTGCGCCAGCGCGCTCGCCAGCGCGCCGCCGCCGACCTGGACATACAAGGTGCCTGGATCGCCGCCCGCCGCGGCGAGCGTCTCGGCGATCTCGAAGCCGAGCGTGCGGCCGCCCTCGATGGCGAGGCCGTTGTCGGGCCCCTGCACGCCGAACGGCAGCGCGCCGTCGCGCACCGCGGCCCGAAACGCCGTGACGCACGGGTCGCCCGTCTCGCCGGGCTTGCGGTCGCACACCGTGATGTCGGCGCCGAGATCCGTCAGACGGGCGACGACGGCCGAGCTCGCATCGGGCGGGATGAACACGTCGAGCGGCCAGTCGGCCGCGCGCGCCACCACGGCGGCGGCGAGCGCCGCGTTGCCGCAGGACGCGATCGCCAGCTTTCGCGCCCGCAAGCCGTCCGCGAGAGGGAGCCGCGCCGCGTCCAGCACGCGCAGATAGAGCATCACGCCCATCAGGTGACGGGCCTTGTGCGAGCCCGAGACGTTGTGCGTCTCGTCCTTGACGAACAGCGGCCCTGTGAGGCCGACCGCCTGCGCGAGCGCCGCCTCCCGCGTCATCGGCGTGACGCGAAAGCCGCGGCCGTCGACCGCGATCAATTTCTGGTCCAGCGCGCCGACGATCTCGGCCCAGGCGGCGTCGGAAAGGCCCTTTGCGCGCGCCAGCCGGTACGGCGACAGCATTGCGCGATATCTGAGAAACGGATCGTCCTCGTGGCCCGGCGCGAAGACGGCGTCGCCCTCCTCGGGCACCAGCAGATGATCGATGTCTGCGCCGTCTTTTGCGGTCGGGCAGCCGAAGGGGAGCGCGACGTCGATCGCGACGCGCGTGCCGCAGCCGTGACAGACGAAGTGAGGAACGGAGGAGGTCATTTCAGTGCGCTCGGAAATCGACCTCATGGTGAGGAGGCCGCGCAGCGGCCGTCTCGAACCATGAGGCCACGCATGATGTCACGCGTTGCGGGCCGCCCCGTCCTTCGAGACGCGCCTTCGGCGCTCCTCAGGACGAGGCGGATCGGGGCGCCGCGCCTCGTCAGCTCCGGCCCGCGCCGCTCTTGGCGTTGAAGGCGCGGATCATCTCGTCCCAGGCCGGCACCATGTCGAGGAGGCCGTCCCAGAACGACTGCTTGGCCCGCACCGTGAACTCCTCGAGCGACACGCCCTGCTGCTCCACCCAGGTGAAGTAGCCGAGATTGAAGATGCGCTTGCGGTCGACATGGGTCAGCTCGATCAGGTGATCGGTGCCGATGCCGGCGAGCGACCTGCCCCAGGTCTCGCCCGCCGCGACCTGATCGAAGCGATTGCCGAAATACTTCGGCATCGCCTTGACGATCTCGCTGCCGTACATGGCCGAGCCGTCGGTCGCCACCGTCATGATCACGTCGTCGGGGCCGAGGTCCCAGTACTTGGCGGCCTTGATGGCGGCCAGCATGTTGCACAGGCCCGAGAGGCCGAAATGCGGGAGCTGCGCCACCAGGGCCGGATCGAGACCGCGCCGCTCGACCAGATACTTGCGGCCCTCGTCGGTGTTGAACAGCACGAACAGCGTGTCGGTCGTGTGGTCGGAGACGCCGACCACCATGTCGGTGTTCATCACGTTGTGGATGAACGGCACGTGCTTGTCGCCGATGCCCTGGATGTTGTGCTCGCCGAAGCCGTTGTAGAGCAGCGTCGGGCACTCCTCGGCCTCGACCGCGACGATCTTGGTGCCGTAGGTCGCCTTGAGGTGATCACCGGCCGCGAGCGTGCCGGCCGAGCCGGTCGCCGAGACATAGGCGGCGAGCTTCGCGCCCTTCTTCCCCTTGGTGATGGTCTCGTAGACCTTGGCGAGCGCCGCGCCCGTGCAGGTGCGATGGACGACGTAGTTCCCGAACTCGCAGAACTGATTGAAGATGATGTTGTCGGGATCGCGGTCGAGCGCCGCGCAGGCGTCGTAGATCTCCTTGACGTTGCTCTCCGAGCCCGGCGTCCGGATGATGTCGGAGGGATCGCTCACCCAGCGGTCGAGCCAGTCGAACCGCTCCTTGCTCATGTTCTCGGGCAGCACCGCGACGCCGCGGCAGCCGAGGATGCGCGAGATGGCGACGCCGCCGCGGCAGTAGTTGCCGGTCGACGGCCAGATGGCGCGATGGTGCGTCGGGTCGAACTGGCCGGTGACGACGCGCGGCACCAGACAGCCATAGGCGGCCAGCACCTTGTGGGCGGCGATCATCGGGAAGCGGTCGCCGACCGCCAGCACGATGCGGGCCTTCACGCCGGTCAGCTCGCTCGGCAGCTCGACGAAGCCGGGCACGTCGACGAGATCGCGGCGCGCCGCGTCGTTCCACCAATGCACCCGGAACAGGTTCAGCGGATGCGGCGAGTCGGGATCGACGTCGCGCAGCTTGCCGCGAATCGCGGGGTCGATGGTGGTCGGGTTCGCCAGCTCGGCGAGCGTCGGCAGCACCACGTTGGCTTCGCGGAAGCGGGCGTTCGTCCGCTCATAGACACCGGTGTCGACCACCGTCCGCTCGAGTCCCAGCCGCGCCATGTTGTCCTTCCGTCGTGATGATCAGTGTTCGGGCTTCGACCGAGCACGGGACTCGGCCCTCTCCCGGGCGGGAGAGCTTTCTTGTTCAGGCCCACTCGCTCGTCTCCCTCTCCCAGTCGGCCGGGAGAGAGTCGGGGGTGGGTGGGCGCCTTCGTACCCTCGAAACGCCCTTCACCCGCCGTCCGCGCTGAACGCGCGAATGGCGACCTCTCCCCGCGTGCGGGGAGAGGTTACGAGGGCAGGCGATGGGGGCTTATCATACATTCTTCAGTCGGTCCCACAGCCGGGCCGCCTCGGCGCGCGCCGTCGCCTGGAAGGCGGCCGGATCGCCTGCGACCAGATGTCCGTCGAGCACGACCGGGCGGCCGGCGACGACGACATGCTCGACGGCGCCGCCGCGTCGCACCACCACGTCGCCGGCGGCACCGACGGCCAGGGGCTCGGGATGCAGACCGAAACGCTCGGCCATCAGCGCGTGCCCTGCGGCGAGCCGCGTCGCGGCGCGCGGGCCGGCGACGGCCTCGTCATCGTTCTCCTGCGCGAGACGGGCCAGCGCCGCCTGCTCGACCGCCATGTCCGGATCCCAGCCGTCGACGCCGAGCGCGACGGTCGAGACCTGCGACAGGTTGCCGGCGTAGCCCACCCGGTTGCCTTCGTTGGAGCGCGGGTTCTGCACGAACCAGGCGCCGTTTCGCGCGGCGAGCCGCACCTGCGTGGCGTCGAGATGCACGCCGTGCGCGATGATCGAGCCCGGCACGAGCGCGCCGAGCGCGATCAGCCGCTCCAAGGGCCCGTCGAAGCCGCGCCGCTTCGCGTCCTCGACGTCGGCCATGTCCTCGGCGACGTGGACGTGCACGGCGGTGCCGAGCGCGCGGGCGAGGTCGCCCGCCTCGGCGATCGTCTCGTCCGACACCGTGAAGCTCGCATGCAGCCCGACCATGCCGCGCAGCAGCGGCGAGGCGACGACGGTGCGGTTCTCGGCGAGCCCGCGCACCGCCTCGTCGCGCCCGAAATTGCGCTCGGTGGCGCCGAAGCAGAGGACCGCGCGGATGCCGAGCTCTGTCGTGACGTCGCTCAGGACCTCGAGCGAGCCCTCGATCAGGTTCGGCGACTCGTGGTGGTCGATCAGCGTCGTGGTGCCGGCGAGCAGCGCCTTGGCGACGTAATCACGTGCGCCGGCCCGCAGCGTCTCGGCGTCGATGGCGCGGTCGAGCCGCCACCACACGCGCTCGAGAATCTGCACGAAGTTCTTCGGCGCCGGCTCGGGCTTCGGCATGCCGTAGGGCGCCAGCGCGCTGTAGATGTGGGTGTGGGCGCAGACATTGCCCGGCGCGATCTCGCCGCCTGGGCAGGACAGCACCGGCGCGTCGACCGGCGCCTCGCGCGCCACCACACCGTCGACGATCGCGACGCGACGGCCGTGACGGTCGGGACCGATGAGGAGCGCCTGTGAGTGAGTCATCTGTTTGCTCCGGCCGTCGGAGAGAAGAACGGCAGGTCGTCGAACTCGGAACCGTCATGCCCGGGCTCGTCCCGGGCATCCACGTCTGGTGCCGCGATCACGCGCAAGGTCGTGGATGGCCGGGACGAGCCCGGCCATGACGACCCTGTGCGACGCCGCGAGCACATCAGAAGATCCTCAGTGCCACTCGTTGCGGTCGCCCGGGATACGGCCGACATTGATCGCCTTCGCGGCCGGCGACTCCTTCATCGGCAGGCGCATGTGGCGGGTGCCGTCGAACATCGCGAGCGCACCGGCGACCGCGCCGGCGGTCGGCACCAGGCCGATCTCGCCGACGCCCTTGGCGCCGAACGGGCCTTCCGGCTCCGGCACCTCGACCAGCGTCACCTCGACCTTCGGCATGTGCTGGGCGCGCAGCACGCCGATCTCGCGCAGCTTCGCGGTGACCGGCATGCCGTCCTTGCACGGAAGCTCCTCGGTGAGGGCGTAGCCGAGGCCCATGTGGACGGCGCCTTCGATCTGCGCCGTGCACTGCTGCGGATTGAGCGCGCGGCCGACGTCGTGCGCGGCGTAGACCGTGTCGACGGCGCCGGCCTCGTTCAGCACCACCACCTGGGTGGCCCAGCCGAAGGTGGTGTGCGTCTTGATCTTGCCGTTCTTGGTCTCGCCCGGCGCCGTGGTGTCGTCGACCACGGTGGTGCCCTCGTAAATGCGGCCGGCGAGATCGTCGAGCGACAGCCCCTTGGCGAGATCGAGCTTCAGCTTCTCGGCGGCGTCGATGACGGCGCGGCCGGCGAGCAGCGTCGCGCGCGAGCCGGTCGTCTGGCCGGCGCCGAGCTCGAAGCGGGTGTTGACCTGTGGGCGGAAGATGTCGGCCGGCAGATGCGTCACCTCGACGGCGCATTGCGTCAGGATGGTGAGCAGCCCCTGCCCCATCTCGGTGAAGCCGGTGTGCAGGTCGATGGTGCCGTCGGGCTGGACGACGAGGCGGGCGTGGCCGCGCTCGATCGCGCCGTTGCCGAGGCCGGAGTTCTTCAGCGCGCAGGCGATGCCGACCGCACGCCCCGCGTTCTTGGCCGCGTAGTAGGCATCCTTGACGGCGGCGAGCGTCGTCTCGACGCCGATCGGCTTGTCGAGAATCTGGCCGGTCGTGTAGGCGTCGCCGGTGCGCAGCACGTTGCGCCAGCGCATCTCGAAGCCGTCGAGCCCGACCTTGGCGGCGAGCAGATCGAGACAGCCCTCGATCGCGAAGCTGGTCTGATTGACGCCGAAGCCGCGCATCGCGCCGCAGGGCGGGTTGTTGGTATAGGCGGCGGTCGATTCGATGTCGATCGCCGGCACCTTGTAGGGACCGACCGCGTGGCCGGCGGCGCGCTCCAGCACCTTTCCGCCGACCGAGGCATAGGCGCCGGAATCGCCCATGATCGAGATCTTGGCGCCGGTGAGATGCCCCTCCGCGTCGCAGCCGACCGTATAGGTCATGGTCAGCGGATGGCGCTTGGGATGCATGCGCACCGACTCCTCGCGGGTCAGCGTCACCCGCACGGGCCGCCCGGTGAGACGCGCGAGCAGCGCGGTCTGCGCCTGGATGGTCATGTCCTCGCGGCCCCCGAAGGCGCCGCCGTTCGGCATCAGCTCGACGAACAGGTTCTCCTCCGGCTCGCCCAGCACGCTCGCCACCTGGCGGCGATCGTCGAAGATGCCCTGGCCCTGGCTGTAGATGTGCAGCCGTCCGTCGGGCAGCGGCACCGCGAGCGTCGCCTCGGTCTCGAGGAACAGATGCTCGATGCGCTGCGTCTTCCAGGTGCCGGTGACGACGTGCGCAGAGCCCTTCAGGGCCGCATCGGCGTCGCCCTTCAGGATCTTCGTCACCTGCAGGACGTTGGCGTGATTCGGGTTGACCTGCGGGGCGCCCGGCTTCACCGCCTCGAACGGATCGAGCACCGGCGGCAGCGGCTCGTAGTCGACCTCGACCAGCGCGGCGGCCGCACGGGCGATGCGGGCCGTGTCGGCCGCGATCGCGGCCACCACGTCGCCGACATAGCGGACCTCCTCGCCCTCGGCGACCATCACGGGCCAGTCCGGATAGATCAGGCCGACCCAACGGTTGCCGGGCACGTCCTTGGCGGTCGCGACGGCATGCACGCCGGGCAGCGCCAGCGCCTTGCTCACGTCGATCGACTTCACGCGAGCGCGCGCATGCGGCGACAGAACCACGACACCATGCAGCAGGCCGGGCGCGTCGATGTCGGCGACGAACGGCCGACGGCCAAGCACCAGGTCGGCACCCTGCCAGCGCTGCAGCGGCTCGCCGACGCCACCGTTCTCGACGACGGGCGGCAGCGCGGCGCCGCGCTTGGCCTTGTGGATCAGCTCGACGGCATCGAGGATCTTCACATAGCCGGTGCAGCGGCACAGATGGCCGTCGAGCGCCTTGGCGATCTCGTCGCGGGAGTAATCGCGATCCTGGTCGGTGAGGTACTTGATGCGCAGCACCAGGCCCGGCGTGCAGTAGCCGCACTGCAGGCCGGCGGTCGCCTGGAAGGCGTCGGCATAGAGCTTGCGCTCGTTGTCGGAGACGCCTTCGAGTGTGAGGATCGAGCGCCCCTCGATCTGCGCCACCTTGATCGAGCAGGTGACCTTGGGCTGTCCCTCGATCAACACCAGGCAGCAGCCGCATTCCTTCTGGGGTCCGCAGCCCGGCTTGATCGACTTGATCTTGAAGTGCTCGCGCAGCACGTCGAGCAGCGGCTCGTCGGCGAGCGTGTCGACAGCGACGGGCTCGCCGTTCAGGCGGAAGCGGACTGTTTTGGTCATTATGGCGCTTCTCCTCGGTGTGTCTCAGAATCCGAAGTCGCCGAAGACGTCGTGCAGCTGCTCGCTGCGCCGCAGCTTCGCCTGCGCGGTGTCGCCCAGCGCGAGCGCGACCTCGGCGCACAGGTGATTGAGCAGGCTGAGCGGCGCCACGTAGGAATCGAACAGGCTGGCGCCGCGACTGAGGCAGCGGAACGTCACGGTCGCCTCGTCGGCGACGTCGCCAAGCGACGGGTCGGTGAGCAGGACGACGTCGGCCCCGGCCGTGCGGGCGACGCGCAGGATCTTGGCCAGCACGGGCGGCCGGCGGCGGAAGCCCAGCATCAGCACGGCGTCGCCGGCCGACAGGGTGGAGAGATCCTCGGCCAGCGTCTGGCCGGGCAGCGGCAGCAGGCGCACGTCCGGCTTCACCTGCACCAGAAGCTCGCGGGCATAGAGCGCGAGCGCATGGCTGTTGCGGAAGCCGACGACGAAGAGGCGCGGCGCCTTCGCCAGCACGGCGACGGCGCGCTCGGCGTGTTCGGGCGGAATGCCCTTCAGGGTCAGGGTCAGGCAGGCGAGGTCGTGCTCGAGATGACGGCCGAGATTCCCCGGCACGGCGGTCTCGCGCAGCTCGGCGAGCGGCGAGCCGGACGCCATGCCGGCGCGGGCCTGCTGCCGCAAGTCCTGGTAGTCCGCGTAGCCGAGCCGCCGCACCAGGCGGGTGGCGGTCGCCTTGGAAACGCCGGCGCGCTCCGCCAGCTCGGTCGCCGAATAGGCCGGCAGCTCGTCGCCGAGGTCGAGCAGCACGTCGGCGATCTTCCGCTCGCCGGCGGGCAGGCGCTCGTACTGGGCGCGGATCGCTTGGTCCAAGGGCTGCACCATGTCGGAGAGAGAAACACAAATTTCATCTAGACGCAATCGCGAAATTCGTGTTTCATGTGCGCGAACCGGCCGGATATACGCCGCGCCTGCCCGCCACGGCATCCGGACCGTCACGAGGTTTTCGCTCCGTACGGAATCGTGCGGATCAGGAGGCCATGCGGGCGAAGGGGCCTGTCGCCGAGGGGGCGGCCGGCCGGGACTGCACGGAACTGCAGCCCGATTCGATTGGAGATGCCGATGTCGAAGCTCGATGGCCGCGTGGCCGAACTCGCCGAAAAATACCACCCGCTGGCGATCGAAATCCTGAAGGAGGCCATCCGGATCCCGGCCGACTACGTCGACCGTCCGGTCGAGCAGGGTGGCGACCCGCGCTGCGGCACCTCGAATCACGAGTTCCCCCGCCTCGACTACCTGCGCAAGCGAATCATCGAGATCGGCGCCGTGCGCAGCGCGGCCGACGTCGACTTCGACGCCTTCGGCAACCTCGTCTGGGTGGTGACCGACCCGAACGACGGCATCCCGGCCGACCAGAAGAAGGTCATCTATCTCGACGGGCACACCGACACGGTGAAGCCGCTGCGGGACGTCTGGCTCGCCAAGACGAACGGCGGCGTCGACGTCTATGACGGCCTGCTCGACCGCGCCAAGATCACCAAGCCGATGCTCGAGAAGGAGCTCGGCTGGGTGCCGCCGGAGAGCGAGTGGGACAACCTGCTGTTCGGGCGCGGCTCGGCCGACCAGCTCGGCGGCGTGATCTCGCAGATCGTCGCCTCGAAGATTCTCCTCGAGCTCGCCCCCGAGGGCGCCCTGAAGGGCGTGATCGTGCGCTCCTACGCGACCGTCTGCGAGGAGGACAACGACGGCGCCGGCCCGATGTACGTGATGCGCAACGTCCTGCCGGGCGCCAAGCCCGAGCTGATCCCGGACGTCGTCATCCTCACCGACTCGACCGGCGACGCCAAGAAGGGCGCGCTCGGCATCTATCGCGGCCAGCGCGGCCGCATGCAGATCGAGGTGACCGTGACGGGCCGCTCGTCGCACGGCTCGATGCCGTGGATGGGCCTCAACCCGCTCGAATACGGTGCCGCGATCCTGAAGGAGGCGGCCGAGAAGTACGAGAAGCGCGACGGCTTCCTCGACAACGCCTTCCTCGGCCACGGCACCCGCACGGCGTCGTGGGCGACGCTCGACACGCCGAGCGACTGCGCCGTGCCGGCCCGCTTCGTGTTCCGGTTCGACCGCCGCCTCACCATCGGCGAGACGCCCGAGCAGTCGGTGAAGGACGTCGAGAGCCTGTCGTCGGTCGCCGCGGCCCGCGCAGCCGGCCTCGAGGTCACGGTCGCGATCCCGGTCTATCCGGACGCGAGCTGGAAGGGCTACGTGCTCAACAACGACCAGATCTATCTCGGCTGGGTGACGCCGGAAGAGCATCCGGCGATCGCGGCGGCCGTGACGGCCTACAAGGGCGTCGTCAGCCCGCACGTGAACGGCGTCAGCGGCACCGGCGGCTTCATCCCGAAGGAGCCGCGCGTCGATCGCTGGATCTTCTCGACCGACGGCGTCGGCTATCCGGTGCCCAAGGACGACACCTCGATCCCGGTCGGCGCGGACAAGAACTGGGTCGTCTCCGGCGCCTACAAGCACCCGGCGATGTTCGGCTTCGCCCCCGGCATCGAGCAGAACACCCACAAGATCGCCGAGTGCGTCGACGTGCGCGAGGTGCGGCACTGCATCGCCTTCCTGGCGCGCTTCCCCAGCGTGTTCGCCGGTAACGCCTGATCTCGACGACGACCGGGCCGTTCGTCGCGGACGGCCCGGCCTCCCGCCTTCCGAGCAGCCGCCTGCTCCAACCCGTCAAGCAAGGATACTGCCCATGCCCAGCGCCATCGAGAAAGAGCTCGCCGCCTTCAAGGCCCTGAAGACCGACCTGTTCCACAAGGACTTCCTGATCACGTGGGAGCACAAGCTCGACGAGATCAAGGCGATCCTGACGCTCGCCGAGGCGCTCAAGCAGCTGCACGCGCAGGGCACGTCCTACCGGGCGTTCGAGTCCGGCCTCGCGATCTCGATCTTCCGCGACAACTCGACCCGCACCCGCTTCTCGTTCGCGGCCGCCGCGAGCGCGCTCGGCTTCACGCTCTCCGAGCTCGACGAGGAGAAGAGCCAGATCGCCCACGGCGAGACCGTGCGCGAGACCGCCAACATGATCTCGTTCATGGCCGAGGCGATCGGCATCCGCGACGACATGTTCCTGGGCGAGGGCAACACCTACATGCGCGAGGTCGGCGATGCGCTGACCGAGGGCACCCAGAAGGGCGTGCTGCATCGCCGCCCGAGCATCATCAACCTGCAGTGCGACATCGACCACCCGACTCAAGCGCTCGCGGATCTCGCCTGGCTGAAGAAGCATTTCGGCGGGCTGGAGAACCTGCGCGGCAAGAAGATCGCCATGACCTGGGCCTACAGCCCGAGCTACGGCAAGCCGCTCTCGGTGCCGCAAGGGGTGATCGGCCTGATGAGCCGCTTCGGCATGAACGTCAGCCTCGCGCACCCGGAGGGCTACGGCCTCATCCCGGACGTGATCGAGACGGCGCGCAAGCAGTCGGCCGAGACCGGCGGCTCGTTCGAGGTGGTCAACAGCATGGAGGCCGCCTTCGAGAACGCCGACATCGTCTATCCGAAGTCGTGGGCGCCCTTCCAGGTCATGCAGCGCCGCACCGAGCTCCTCAAGGTCTCCGACAAGGACGGCCTCAAGGCGCTGGAGAAGGAGTGCCTGGCCAACAACGCCAAGTTCCAGAACTGGGAATGCGACCGCGCCAAGATGAATCTCACGCGCGACAAGTCGGCCCTCTACATGCACTGCCTGCCGGCCGACATCACCGACGTGAGCTGCAAGAAGGGCGAGGTCTCGGCCGAGGTGTTCGAGCAGTATCGCATCCCGACCTATCACGAGGCGAGCTACAAGCCGTTCGTGATCAGCGCCCTGATGTTCCTCACCCGCCTGCGCGACCCGGCCGCGAAGCTGGAGGAGATCATCCGCCGCGCCAAGCCGCTCAGCCTCTGAGTCCTCAGCCTCAGAGTCGGAGACACCGACCATCACGGTGTCTCGGTCATTCCGGGCCGGCGCAACGCGCCGGACCCGGAATCCAGCCGGGACTTCGGAAATCGTGGTTGGAGCCCGGGTTCGCACCTTCGGGGCGCCCCGGAATGACGTCGAACTGATTCGCCGGCGTCGCTGACAGCCGGCCAAAGAGTCTCCACCGGGAGGGGGCTGCCAATGTCGAAGAGCAAGACCGTCGTCGTCGCGCTCGGTGGCAATTCGTTCATCGCCGACGAGAGTCATCAATCGGTTCCGGACCAGTACCGCGCCGCCGAGAAGGCCTGCGCCGAGATTGTGCAGCTGCTGCGCGATCCCGCGCTGCGGCTCGTGGTGACGCACGGCAACGGCCCGCAGGTCGGCTTCATCCTGCGCCGCTCCGAGCTCGCCGCGCCGGCGCTCCACCAGGTCCCGCTCGATTCCTGCGTCGCCGACACGCAGGGTGCGCTCGGCTATCAGCTCGAGCTGGCGCTGCGCAACGAGATGCGCCGCCATGGCGTCAACCGCTCGCCGGCCGCGCTCGTGACGCTCGTCGCGGTCGATCGCGACGATCCCGCGTTCAAGACCCCGACCAAGCCGATCGGCTCGTTCCTCACCAAGGAGAAGGCCGAGGAGCATCGCGCCAAGGACGGCTGGGACGTGGTGGAGGACGCGGGCCGCGGCTGGCGTCGTGTCGTCGCCTCGCCGCAACCGAAGGCGATCCTCGACCTCGAGGCGGTGCAGCGCCTGCTCGACGCCGGCTTCGTGGTCGTCGCGGCGGGCGGCGGCGGTATCGCCGTGGTCGAGGACGAGAACGGGTCTCTGACAGGCGCGTCCGCCGTGGTCGACAAGGACCTCGCCTCGAGCCTGCTCGCCCGCCAGCTCGGCGCCGAGATGCTGGTCATCACCACGGGCGTCGAGAAGGTCGCGCTCGATTTCGGCAAGCCGACCCAGCGCGCGCTCGACACCATGACGCTCGCGCAGGCGAGCCGCTACATGGCCGAGGGACACTTCAAGCCGGGCAGCATGCTGCCGAAGGTCGAGGCCTGCGTGGCGTTCCTGGAGGGCGGCGGCCGCGAGGCCGTGATCACGGACCCGGGCCACATGGCGGCCGCGATCGAGGGCCGGGCCGGGACGCGCGTCGTCCCCTGACTCGGCGGGCGCGGGACCCTGGTCCCGTGTCCGGTGTTACGCTCCAATGCGACCTGCGCACAGCGCGGCCGCGGCGTTTCCGGTACAACGGATCGCCGTCGCCGCGCTTTTCGCGCACGGCCGACCGATCTGTTGTGAACAGGAGCGCGCGATGCCGCACCCCGTCTTCCAGCCCGGCGCCGTCGCCGTCGTCACCGGCGGCGCAGCCGGGATCGGCCTCGCGGCCGTCCAGGCGTTCGCGCGGCTCGGTCTCGCCGTGGTCATCGCCGACGTGAGCGACGAGCATCTCGCGGCCGCGGAGGCCGCGGTGCACGCCGAATGCCCGGACGCGACCATCGTGACGCGGGTCATCGACGTGAGCCGGCGGGAAGATCTCGAAGCGCTGGAGGCGGAGGTCCGCCAAAGGTTCGGCGGCACTGACGTGCTGATGAACAATGCCGGCGTGCAGCCGGGCAGCCACATGTTCGCCCCGCAGGCGAACTGGGAGCGCATTCTCGGCGTCAATCTGTGGGGCGTGATCCACGGCTGTCACGTCTTCGTGCCACCCATGATCGCGCGTGGGCGGCCGGGTCTCGTCATCAACACGGGATCCAAGCAGGGCATCACGACCCCGCCGGGCGATCCCGCCTACAACGTGTCAAAGACCGGGGTGAAGACGTTCACCGAGCTCTTGGCGCACGAGCTGCGCACCACGGACAACTGCGCCGTGACGGCGCATCTGCTGATTCCCGGCTTCGTGTTCACGGCGCTGACCGCGCGCGGTCGCACCGAGAAGCCGGCCGGTGCCTGGACGCCCGAGCAGACCATCGCCTCGATGATGACGCATCTCGACCGCGGCGACTTCTACATCCTGTGTCCGGACAACGAGGTGACGCGCACGCTCGACGAGCGCCGGATTCTCTGGGCCGCCGGCGACCTGATCGAGAATCGCCCGGCGCTGTCGCGCTGGCACCCGGATTTCGCGGAGGCGTTTGCGGCTTTCGTGAAAGCGGGGGAGGCGGACTGAACGGGCGGGCGTCACACGACGTCGTGGCCTGGCCTTCGCCGCTGTTCACGGCGCGGGACGACCGTTCGAACCC
>NZ_JBEOMB010000028.1:0-96199 GCF_046000175.1 Rhodoplanes sp. SY1 | reverse complement strand
TCAAACGCGATTCCCCTGCTCTCGATCCGAGGGAGATCGAGTTGTTTGTCGTGACCATAACGCACCTACAAGCTGAATCGGCTCATATCCGCGAGCTTTTCCCGAATCCGCTAACATAGCGAAAACACTCCCCCAACCGAGGGCATCGCGAAAGCGAATGCTCCTGTCTGCATGCGCTGGCCTGTCGACTCATCACGGACTGCATCACATCATTAAGTATATTGATGCGATAAATCCCGATAAACTCTGCTCTCGACGGATCAAGGCAAAAATCCTGGGTTGCGCCCGCAAGCTCCCAGGGTGGATCGCCGCCCCCGCACCGTGTAAGACCGCGGCGCACGGATTTCTCGTCGTGCCCGGGCTCGTCGCGGGCACCGTCTGACGACCCCTGAACCGAACGAAGGCGTGGATGGCCGGGACGAGCCCGGCCGTGACGCGAATGGCAAATCATGCTCCGCTCCGCACTGCTCAACGTCATGGTGGCCGCCGCCCGCAAGGCCGGCCGCGCCCTCAAGCGCGACTTCGGCGAGGTCGAGCACCTGCAGGTCTCGCTGAAAGGCCCGGCGAACTTCGTCACCGCGGCCGACCGCAAGGCCGAGGAGACGCTGCGCGCCGAGCTGGAGAAGGCGCGCCCCGGCTACGGCTTCCTCGGCGAGGAGGGTGGCCTGCAGGAGGGCAGCGACCGCAGCCACACCTGGATCGTCGACCCGCTCGACGGCACCACCAACTTCCTGCACGGCATTCCGCAGTTCGCCATCTCGATCGCGCTCCAGCGCGAGGACACCATCGTGGCCGGGGTGATCTACAACCCGGCCAACGAGGAGCTGTTCATGGCGGAGCGCGGCAAGGGCGCCTTCCTCAACGACCAGCGCATCCGGGTCGCCGGCCGCCAGCGACTCGCCGACGCGGTGATCTCGTGCGGCCTGCCGCATCTCGGCCGCGGCGACCTCGCCCAGTTCCGCAAGGAGTTCGAACTGGTGCAGGAGAAGGTGGCGGGGCTGCGCCGCTTCGGCGCCGCCTCGCTCGACCTCGCCTGGGTCGCGGCCGGCCGCTTCGATGCCTTCTGGGAGCGCAACCTGTCGCCCTGGGACATGGCGGCCGGCATCCTGATGGTACGCGAGGCCGGCGGCTATGTCGGCGACTGCGACGGCGGCGACCAGATGCTCGGCCGGCGCAGCATCGTCTGCGGCAACGAGACGATGCACCGGGAGATTCTCTCCCTCCTCAAGGCCGCCAACCGGCCGTGAGCCGGCCGGTCCGGGTCGGGACGCGGTCCGCGGATAATCCCTCCGGAGCGGGGGACCGCTCCGTCGCGGCGCGTTAAATTCGCCGCGCGGCTGTGCCATATTGGGATCGAACCAAGCGGCGGAATCATCCATGGCCAAGCCCGAGCGCGAGATCGACCCCCTCAAGGTGTCATCGCCCCGCATCTATCTGTTTCGGATGCTGGTTTTCCTGGTGCTCGGGGCCCTGCTGGTGGTCGTCCTGCACCGCCAGATCTGGACCGCGTTCCTCGCCAATCCGGGCCTCAACGGGCTGATCGTCGGGGTCTTGCTGATTGGCGTCGTGCTGGCCTTCCGCCAGGTGGTGCGGCTGTTTCCCGAGGTCGCCTGGGTGAACGGGTTCCGGCTGGCCGATCCGGGCCTGCGGGTCGAGCGGCCGCCCTCGCTGCTCGCCCCGATGGCGGCGATCCTCGGCGACCGCATGGGCGCCATGGCGCTGTCTGCGCCGCTGCTGCGCTCGATCCTCGACTCGATCGCCATGCGGCTCGACGAGGCGCGCGACACCGCCCGCTACATGACCGGGCTTCTCGTCTTCCTCGGCCTGCTCGGCACCTTCTGGGGCCTGATCGAGACGATCGGCTCGGTCGGCCGGGTGATCGACGGGTTGCGGATCGGCGGCGACGCGGCCGCCATGCTGGACACCCTGAAGGAGGGCCTCGCGGCGCCGCTCGGCGGCATGGGCATCGCGTTCTCGTCGTCGCTGTTCGGCCTCGCCGGCTCGCTGGTGCTCGGCTTCCTCGACCTGCAGGCGAGCCAAGCGCAGAACCGCTTCTACACCGAGGTGGAGGACTGGCTGTCGACCTCGGTGCGCGAGCTCGGCGCCGGCGCCCCGGCGGCGGCTGCCGCGCCGGCCGTGATCGGCAACGAGATGCGGGCGGCGCTCGACCGGCTGCAGGACGCCATCGCCGAGGCGGGCGCCAACAAGGCGGCGACCCACGCGATGGCGAACCTCGCCGAGGGCATCCAGGGCCTCGTCCAACACATGCGCGAGGAGCAGCAGATCATCCGCGAATGGGTCGAGTCGCAGGCCGACCAGCAGGCCGAGGTGCAGCGCCTGCTCGAGGTCCTGGCCCGGCAGCACGCCGAGAAGACGTGACCGCCGGTGCCGGGCGGACCGGGGATGTGAGCCAGATGGGTCTCGTAACAGGCATCTCGATCGCGTCATGCCCGGGCTCGTCCCGGCCATCCACGCCCTTCCCCGTGGCGAGCCCGGACGTCGTGGATGCCCGGGACGAGCCCGGGCATGACGGCTCGGTGGTCGTGGCTCTCTGGAGGAGGACGCGCTGATGGCCCTGTCCCGCTTCCGACGCGACCGCGGGGTCGACTACTGGCCCGGCTTCGTCGACGCGCTCTCGACGCTGCTGCTCGGGGTGATCTTCCTGCTCACCGTGTTCGTGGTGGTGCAGTTCTTCCTGTCCCAGGAGGTCGCCGGCAAGGACACGGCGCTGCAGCGCCTCACCGCCCAGATCAGCCAGCTCACCGACCTCCTCTCGCTCGAGAAGACCGGCAAGACGAGCCTGGAGGAGGAGGTGGCGCGGCTCTCGGCCAGCCTCGCCACCGCCGAGGGCGAGCGCGACCGGCTGCGCGCCGGCGCCGCCGGTCCCGGAACGGCCGGCGAGCTCGGCGCCGCCCAGGGCCGCATCGCCGAGCTCGGCTCGGCGCTCGATTCGGAGAAGCGGGCGACCGCCCGGGCGCTCGCCCAGGTCGAGCTGCTCAACCAGCAGATCGGCGCGCTGCGCCGCCAGCTCGGCGCGCTCGAAAGCGCGCTCGACGCCTCCGACAAGAAGGACAAGGACGCCCAGTCGCGCATCGCCGATCTCGGCCAGCGCCTCAATGTCGCGCTGGCCCAGCGCGTCCAGGAGCTGTCGCGCTACCGCTCCGACTTCTTCGGCCGGCTGCGCGCCATCATCGGCAACCGGCCGGACGTGCGCATCGTCGGCGACCGCTTCGTGTTCCAGGCCGAGGTGTTCTTCGACACCGGCCAGGCGGCGCTGCGACCGGAGGGCCGCATCGAGCTCGACAAGCTCGCCGGCGCGCTGATCGAGCTGGAGAAGCAGATTCCGCCCGAGATCCCGTGGGTGCTGCGGGTCGACGGCCACACCGACATCCGGCCGATCGCGAGCCCTCAGTTCCCCAGCAACTGGGCCCTGTCGGCGTCCCGCGCCATCTCGGTCGTTCAGCACCTGATGGCCCGCGGCGTGCCGCCGCAGCGCCTCGTCGCCGCCGGCTTCGGCGAGTATCAGCCGCTCGACCCCGACCGCACCGAGGAGGCGTTCCAGCGCAACCGCCGGCTGGAGCTGAAGTTGACCGAGCGGTGAAGCCGGCCGTGACCGCCGGCCTGCAGTCGGCGCCATGCGTCCGGCGCGGACCGAAACCGCGAGTGCGGCCAGTAATGCCACCGGACGTAGGGGTATCCCGGAAGAGTCGATTCAGGACCGCGCTGCTATAAGGGCCGCATGACGACGACGAGCACGACCCCCGCGACGGCCGCCCCGCCGGTCGCCGCCGCCCCCGCCGCGGTGATCCGCCCCTACGAGCGTAACGACGAGGACGCCGTCATCGCGCTGTGGCAGCGGACCTGGCAGACCGCCTATCCGCGTCACGACTTCGCCGCCCGCGTCGCCTGGTGGCGCGAGCGCTGGCGCACCGAGCTGGTCCCGATGGCCTCCGTCGTGGTGGCCGAGGCTGTCGGCTCGGACCCTGGGGGCCGGGACGGCACGGGCGCCGGAGGTGTCGGGGGCGCCGAGATGCTCGGCTTCGTCACCATCGACGAGACCGGCTATCTCGACCAGATCGTGGTGGCGCCCGAGGCGTGGGGCACGCCGGTGGCGACGGCGCTGCTCGACGAGGCCAAGCGCGTCGCCCCGACCGGCATCGCCCTGCACGTCAACAAGGACAACTACCGGGCCATCCGGTTCTACGAGAAGCAGGGCTTCTCCATCGGCGGCGAGGACGTCAACCCGCTCTCCCAGTCGCCCGTCTTCATGATGGTGTGGCGGCCGTAGTCGTCGGCACAGGTCTGGCGCCGATCGCTCGGGGATAGCGGCGCCCTACCCCCGCGTCAGGCCGCGCCAGCGCAGCAGCAGGTAGACGATCAGCGAGGACAGGGCCGAGACGATCACGCCGGCCCAGAAGCCGGTGTCGCCGTCGGCGAAGGCCATGCCCCTCAGGTTCATGCCGAAGAAGCCGGCGACGAGCGTCGGCGGCAGGAACAGGATGGTGACGATCGAGAGGGCGCGCAGGTTGCGGTTGGTCTCCTCGACGAGCTGGCTCGACAGCTCGTCCTGCAGCATGCGGGCGCGGTCGCGCAGCGCGTCGATCTCCTGGTCGAGGCCGTCGAGGCGCTGGGACAGCCGCACCGCGTCGAGGCGCAGCGCCGGGGCGAGCTCCTCCGGCTCGATCGCCTCGAAGCGATGGAACAGCGCCCGCAGGCCTGCGAGCTGGCGATGCAGCCGCACCGTGGTGCGGCGGAACACGCCGAGCCGCTGGCGCTCGTTGGTGGTCTCCAGCTCCAGTATGCGCTCCTCGATGCGGTCCATGTCGAGCGCCAGCCCGTCGGCGAGCCGGTCGATCGCGTCGACCACGTGGTCGATCACCAGCTCGACGAGGGCGGCCGGCGACTCGACCCGGCGGCCGGCGCGCAGGAGCTGGCGCACCTCGTCGACGGCGTTGAGGGAGCGGCGCCGGGCGCTGACCAGCACCCGCTCGCGCATGGCGAAATGCAGAAGCCGCAGCTCCTCGGTGACGCCCTCGAACTCGCGGCCGAGATCGGCGATCACGCCATAGACGCAGTCGCCGTCGACCTGGAGCTGCTGGTGCGTGTCGGGGCCGAGCAGCGCCTCGACGGCCTCGTCGGGGAGGTCCGGAAAGGTGCGCAGGATGGCGCCGCAGCGGGTGTCGACCAGGTTGAAATGCAGCCACAGCCAGCCGTCGGCGACCGGGGCGATCGGCTGCGCGACGTCGAGCTCCTCGGCGCGGCCGTCGTCGAAGATGTGGAAGGCCCAGACCAGGGCGGGCAGCGGGGCGACCGCGAGGGCCGGAGTCGTGTTCAGCACGGCGGCTCTCCACGGCCGGCGTTATCCTCCCCGAACGCTCCCGTGACGCTGACGCCCGTGACGACGACGCCCGTGGAAACAACGCGAATCGGGGCGTGGCGATCCAAGGCCACGCCCCGGTCGGGAGGCGATCGGAAGGCTTACTGGGCGGCGTCCTTGGCGGCGCGCTCCTCGGCGGCCGACTCGGCGTCGTCGACGGTCTTGAGCGCGGCCGGATGCGGCATCGAGATGATGTTGTAGCCGGAGTCGACGAAGTGGATGTCGCCGGTGACGCCGGTCGACAGATCCGACAGCAGATAGAGGGCGGCGCCGCCGACCTCCTCGATCGAGACGGTCCGGCGTAGCGGCGCATGACGCTGCTGGTAGTTGAACATCAGCCGCGCGTCGGCGATGCCGGCACCGGCGAGCGTGCGCACCGGACCGGCCGAGATGGCGTTGACCCGGATGCCCTGCGGCCCGAAGTCGGCGGCGAGGTAGCGCACCGACGCCTCCAGCGCAGCCTTGGCGACGCCCATCACGTTGTAGTTCGGCATCACCCGGGTGGAGCCGCCATAGGTCAGCGTCACCATCGAGCCGCCATGCGTCATCAGCGCCGCGGCGCGCTTCGCCAGCTCGGTGAACGAGAAGCACGAGATCAGCATGGTGCGCGAGAAGTTGTCGCGCGTCGTGTCGGCGTAGCGGCCCTTCAGCTCGTTCTTGTCGGAGAACGCGATGGCGTGGACCAGGAAGTCGATGCCGCCCCAGGTCTCGGCGAGCTTGTCGAACACGCCGTCGACCGAGCGCAGATCCTCGACGTCGCACGGCAGCACGAGGCTCGATCCGACCGACTCGGCGAGCGGCTTGACCCGCTTGCCGAGCGCCTCGCCCTGATACGTGAAGGCGAGCTGGGCGCCGTGGGCGGCGAGCCCCTTGGCGATGCCCCAGGCGATCGAGTGGTTGTTGGCGACGCCCATCACCAGGCCGCGGCGGCCGAGCATCAGCCCGCTCTTGGTGGCGCCCTGCTCGGTCGTCATGACGAACGGCCTGCGCGGCGGGAACCGCACCACGGCGTGCTCGGAGGCATTGCCGCCGGGCGTCTTGCTGTCGCTGGACATCGTGTCGCCGCCTCCCCGCGCACGGCTCGACCCTCCGCCCGTCCGGCCAGTCCGGCGGTCGCATCCCGGGTCGATACGTATGGACGTGCTCGCCGGATCTGTATGTCGGGCGTGCTACAGTGTCGTGACGACCGCCGGGCCGACACGGGGACCTGTGGATTCATAGCCGACACGGCGTGACCTCTCGTCCGGCGCGACCGGCGCCGCTCAGGCGTCCACGTGCTTGAACACGAGCGAAGCGTTGGTGCCGCCGAACCCGAACGAGTTGGACAGCACGCAGCCGAGCGTCGCGCCGTCACGGCGCTCGCGCACGATCGGCAGGTCGGCGAACACCGGGTCGAGCGTCTGGATGTTGGCGCTCTCGCAAACGAAGCCGTTGTTCATCATCAGGAGCGAGTAGATCGCCTCCTGGACGCCGGCTGCGCCGAGCGAATGGCCCGACAGCGACTTGGTCGCCGAGATCGCCGGGATCTTGTCGCCGAACACCTCGCGGATCGCCTCGATCTCCTTGATGTCGCCGATCGGCGTCGAGGTGGCGTGCGGGTTGATGTAGTCGACCGGCAGCTTCACGGTCGACAGCGCCATGCGCATGCAGCGTGCCGCGCCCTCGCCCGACGGGGCCACCATGTCGTGGCCGTCCGAGGTGGCGCCGTAGCCGGCGAGCTCGGCGTAGATCTTGGCGCCGCGCGCCTTGGCGTGCTCGAGCTCCTCCAGCACCAGCACCCCGGCGCCGCCGGCGATGACGAAGCCGTCACGGTCGACGTCGTAGGCGCGCGAGGCGGTGGTCGGCGTGTCGTTGTACTTGGACGACATCGCCCCCATGGCGTCGAACAGCACCGACAGGGTCCAGTCGAGCTCCTCGCAGCCGCCGGCGAAGATCACGTCCTGCTTGCCGTACTGGATGGTCTCGGCGGCGTTGCCGATGCAGTGGCTGGAGGTCGCGCAGGCCGACGAGATCGAATAGTTGACGCCCTTGATCTTGAACCAAGTGGCGAGCGTCGCCGAGGCGGTCGATGACATCGCCTTCGGCACCGCGAACGGCCCGACCCGCTTCGGCCCCTTCGACCGGGTGATATCGGCGGCATCCACGATGGTGCGGGCGGACGGACCGCCGGAGCCCATGATGATGCCGGTGCGCTCGTTGGAGACCTCGGTCTCGGCGAGGCCGGAATCCCGGATCGCCTGCTCCATCGCGACGTGGTTCCACGCCGCGCCGCTCCCCAGGAACCGCATGGCGCGGCGGTCGACCGACTCCTCGGGATCGAGGGTCGGTGCGCCGTGCACCTGGCAGCGGAAGCCGAGCTCGGCATACTTGTCGGCGCGCGAAATACCGGACTTGGCCTCGCGCAGGCTCGCCAACACCTCCTGGGTGTTGTTCCCGATGGACGACACGATGCCCATCCCGGTGACGACGACGCGTCTCATGATTCCGATTCCTGACTGGCCGGCGGGCCGCAGGCCCGCGGCGGTGCCGGGCTATGCCGGACCGGGCTGCGGCGCCTGCTCCCGGAACAAGCCCACCTTGAGATCCATTGCGCGATAAATGACCGAGCCGTCCGCCGACAGCCAGCCGTCGGCCACCCCGAGCACCAGCCGGGAGCGGACGACCCGCTTGATGTCGACGCCGTAGACGACCTTGCGGACGGTCGGAAGAACCTGACCGGAGAACTTCAGCTCGCCGAGCCCGAGCGCCCGCCCCTTGCCCTCCGCCCCGAGCCAACCGAGGAAGAAGCCGAGGAGCTGCCACAGCGCATCCAGGCCGAGGCAGCCCGGCATCACCGGGTCCCCCTTGAAATGACAGGGGAAGAACCACAGGTCCGGCTTCACCTCGAGCTCGGCGCGCACCAAGCCTTTGCCGTGGTCGCCGCCCTGCTCGCCGATCTCGGCGATGCGGTCGAACATCAGCATCGGCGGCAGCGGGAGCTGCGGTCCTTCGGAGAACATTTCGCCCCGGCCACAAGCGAGAAGGTCTTCGTACTCGAAGCTCGACCGACGATTGTGCATTCCGTGAGTTCCCCGCGACCACCGACCCACCGGATCGGCCGCACTTCCCTAACACACGCGACCGGACGGTCAAACCGCTCGCCGACAGCCCCGCGCACTGAAATTCACCGTCTCCGGCGTACGCGGAATTGCGATGCATTTGCAAGAAGGTTGCAACAGGAAACCCACCCCGGTATGATGCGTACTCAACAGGTCACATGCCGGGCCAGGCACGCGAGTTCAGTCACGATGCAGAGGAATTCTTCGGCCCCGAACGCCGGTCTCGGATCCGCCAAGTCAGGAGACACGGGGGCGTTCTTCGCCCAACGTCCCGAACTCAACGGGTGCCCCTGGCACGACGTGAAGAGCCTGCTCCGCGGCGTCGGCCTGCGGCCGACCTTGCAGCGGATGGCGCTCGGCTGGATCCTGTTCGGCAAGGGCCACCGCCACCTCACCGCCGAGATGCTCTACGAGGAGGCGTCGCGGGCGCGCGTGCCGGTGTCGCTCGCCACCGTCTACAACACCCTGCACCAGTTCACCGATGTCGGCCTGCTGCGCCAGGTCGCGGTCGACGGCTCGAAGACCTATTTCGACACCAATGTCTCCGAGCACCACCACTTCTTCCTCGAGGACAAGAACGCGCTCGTCGACATCCCGACGGTCGAGACCGAGATCGGCACCCTGCCGGCGCTGCCCGAGGGCTACGAGGTCGGCCGCGTCGACGTGGTGGTCCGCCTCAAGCAGAAGGGCAAGTGAGCCCACCGTAGCGCAGGGCGTCCTGCAGACGACGTTCGAACGGCCGGGGCTCCCCCGGCCGTTTTTCGTTTGCAGGCGCCGTCTCGCGACTCCCGCGGGACCGATATGGCCGGCCCGCCTCGCGAGCCTTGCGGACGGGGTCGAGCAGTCCGATCGAGTCTCCGATCGAGTCAATGTCCGGAGGGGCGCCCCCGCCACGACCGGCGGCGCCCCGCCATGGCCGGCGAGCGCGACGGAGCGGCCCGATTTTCCGATCCCGGTCATGGCGCGCCCTGCCGCGTCGGCAGAAAATCGCTGCCGTGCGGACCGTGCATGCTCGCGCGATGTCCCTCAGTGAGCACGCCCTCGGGCGTGGTGCGGTCCTGTTCATGTCGCCACCTGCGATTTGCAGGCGAACTCACAGGAACACTCCAATGCCTATCGAAGCCCATTACAGCAAGCCGAAGCTCGCCGTCATGGCCGCGGTGTTCGGGCTGTTTCCGATTCTGGGGATCGCGGCCCTGGCAATGGAAATCTACTTGCGGACGATTGGCGAGGAGACCGGCCCGATCGACTATGAGCTTTTCCTCTTCGTTCCGATTCTGCTGCTCCTGACACCGCTCGTCGTCCGCTACATCCGGCGCATCTTCGACAATGCCGCGGTGCTGTCGATCGACGATTCGGGCCTCTACGACCGCCGGTGGCTCGACCGCCCGATCCCGTGGGACAAGATCACCTGGAGCGGGGTGTCGCGGATCGGCGTCCAATCGTCGATCTGGCTCAAGCTGGCGGTCCCGGTGAGCGACTTCACGGCCGGCGGATCCAAGCGGATGCTCGCCAGTCTCGGCGCCTTCACCGGCGTGCTGGTGCTCAACTGCACGGACCTCGACGTCCGCGCCGAGGAGATCCAGGCCTGCATCGAAGGGCACCTGCCGCCGAAGCCGACGCCTTGAGGGTTTTCTCGCGGCTGCGGCCTGGTCAGTCCACCTTCTCGTTCGGATAGACGCCCCACAGCCGCTCCTGGGCGATCCAGCCGTCGAACTTGTCGCCGACGAAGCGGCACCAGCTGCCGTCGCAGCGCTTGACGGTGCCGACCACGCCGGGCTCGAGCCGTGCCGTCACCGGGCTTCCCGCATCCGCGTCGGATCTCACCGGCACGAGCTCGTCGTTGCCCTTGGCGCGCGCCACGAAGGCGGTGCGCTTGCCCGACAGGAGCGAGTGGTAGACCCAGCCCTCGGCGCCCTCCCAGTCGCGGATGCGGCGCCAGTTCTCGTACTCGGCCGTGATCTCCACGGGCAGGCCGGAGCGGGTGTAGACCCAGGTGACGTCGTGGTCCTTGGTCGGGCCGGCCCGGACATTGACGCGGTCGGGCTTGAGGCTGACGAAGCGCGGCACCGGCAGCCCGGAGACCGAGCCGGTCGGCAGATCGGTAGCGCCGGCGGGGGCGCGGCCCATCGCCGCGACTACCGCGACGGCGGCGAGCACGCGCAGCGCCCGCGCCACGACGCGACGCGGCGAATCGCGGTCGATTGCATGATTTGCACCCTGTCGGAGCGCGCCGGACGAAGCCCGGACAGGGGATGTGTGGAGCCGGTTCTGGCGCATTGTGTTATCCCGGCCATCTGGTACAGAAGAGCCGGCAGGGTCCTTCTCGACGTGCCTCCGAGTGCGGAATTCCAATGTCCGCGATGAGGGTTAAAGAGGACTGAAAGACCACGGCCGCCCGTTTCGGGCGATCTGCATGCGGTGGGGCGAACGACATGCCGAATCGGAAGAAACCCGTCGTGGTGGTGACGCGGAAGCTGCCCGACAGCGTCGAGACCCGCATGCGGGAGCTGTTCGACACGCGTCTCAACATCGACGATACGCCGATGACGTCGGCCGCCCTCGCCGAGGCCATGCAGGAGGCCGACGTGCTGGTCCCGACCGTGACGGACCGCATCGACGCGCACGCCCTCGGCCATGCCGGCGAGCGGCTGAAGCTGATCGCGAATTTCGGTAATGGTGTCGACAATATCGATGTCGGCGCCGCGCTCCAGCGCGGCATCACCGTGACCAACACGCCGGGGGTCCTCACCGAGGACACGGCCGACATGGCGATGGCGCTGATCCTCGCGGTGCCGCGGCGGCTGACCGAGGGCGCCGCCCTGATGATCGGCGACAAGGCGTGGACCGGCTGGACGCCGACCTGGATGCTCGGCCACCGCATTTCCGGCAAGCGCCTCGGCATCATCGGCATGGGCCGCATCGGCCAGGCGGTGGCGCGCCGCGCCCGCTCCTTCGGGGTGCAGATCCACTACCACAATCGCCGCCGGGTGCCGGTCAAGATCGAGGAGTCCCTGGAGGCGACGTGGTGGGAGAGCCTCGACCAGATGCTCGCCCGCATGGACATCATCTCGGTCAACTGCCCGCACACGCCGGCGACCTATCACCTCTTGTCGGCGCGCCGCCTGAAGATGCTCCAGAAGGGCGCCTACATCGTCAACACGGCACGCGGCGAGATCATCGACGAGAACGCGCTCGCCCGCATGATCGAGAGCGGCGAGATCGCCGGTGCCGGGCTCGACGTGTTCGAGCACGAGCCGGCCGTCAACCCGAAGCTGATGCGCCTCGCCCGCAACGGCAAGGTCGTGCTGCTGCCCCATCTCGGCTCGGCCACGATCGAGGGCCGGGTCGACATGGGCACCAAGGTGATCATCAACATCCAGACCTTCATGGACGGCCATCGGCCGCCCGACCGGGTGCTGCCCTCGATGCTGTGAGGCGGCCGTCCGTTATCGGCCGTCCGTCATCCCATCGCGGCACTCACCCGAGACTGATCATGCCCGCGCTCGTCGCGGGCATTCGTGTTCTTGGAGCCGGTCGAGAGCAAGCTCGTGGAAGGCCGGGACAAGTCCGGCCATGAGGTCGCTCGCAGCCACTATTTCCGCTCGGCTCGTTCGCGTGAAAAATTCCGGCGCACCGCATCGGTGGCACTCTGCACGGCGCCGCCGACGATGATGGCCAGGAAGGTCGCGAGGTGGGACATCTTCATGGTGTCGCTCCGGAAGAGATGTGTTCAGAGCAGCGTCGATCGTGATGATCCGGACTCGGCTTCCGCTCGTCCCCGCGAAGGCGCGGATCCGGGGGCGACACGGAACGCGGCCCCTGGATGCCCGCCTGCGCGGGCATGAGCGGTGTGCGGGTCGACGTCGGGCCGACCCGCGCTAGCGCGCGCCGCCCGAGATCAGCTTGACGAACTCGAGGATGGCGAGCCCGGCGAGCCCGCTGCCGATGATCGCGAGCGGCACCACGGCGGCGCGCGTGATCTCGGTGCCGGCCCCGAAGATCGTCGAGAACACCAGCGTGACGAAGATGACGCCGAGCATGACCCAGATCAGCACGTTCATGCGCTCGGTGTAGCTGCTGTTGTCGGTGCGACGCAGCGCTACGTCGATGGCGGCAGTCCGGTATCGCGTCATGTTCGGCATCGTGATCTCGTCGGCTCGGGGGACGGCGATCCGGAACGACCGCTCGTTCGGGCGACGGACGCCGTTGTCTCCGTCGCCTGCCGCGATCGGCCCTTGTCCGTGACACCTCGGATCCTCGTGGGATCGGACGTTCCACGGCGCGCCGTCGCGGCCTCATCTCGTTCCGTACCTGTCTGAACGAGACGTATGGTGATCCGTTCCGCCGCTCATCGGGAGATTCGCACTCGCGTGTGCGATTGCCGACGTGACCGACACCCGCATGTCCTGATCAGCTCCGCGTGTCACGATGGGCTTACATCACGCGGCGTAAATCGAATCGATGAAACTCGGATGGACGAGCCACGGGCCGAGCTCTATCGGCCGGCCGACCGTACCGGCGACGTGACGCCACCTCGTCAATCCTGATCACGACGTTCGATCGCACCATCGTGTGGCGCGGCGCGCGGAACTTCGGTCTGTCCGACGATCTTCTAACCTGGCGACCGGACCGTGGATGCACCCGTCCGCGGCAATCCCGGATCGAGGACCCGACCGACGAGATGACGAACGCTCCACCCACCGCGGGGCCGACAATGCCGGACCGCGCGGACGCACCCGGCGGCCGCTCGCGGTCGTCCGGCCTGTTGCGCTGGAGCGTCGCGGCGCTGGTCGCCGTGCTGCTGCTCGACGCGAGCCGGTCGCTGGTCGCGCATCTCGGCTGGAGCACGCCGGCTTCGATGTGGCAGCCCGACCCGTCCGACTACGCCGACATCGCCTGGCCGCCCGCGGCCGCCGTTCCGCCCGCCGCCTCGCGCGGCGAGCGCGTGTATCTCGAGAACTGCGCGATCTGTCACGGCCCGCAGGGGCGCGGCAACGGCGCCGCGGCGCCCTCGATGAGCCCGCGACCGCGCGACCTCGCAGGCGATGCCTTCAAGTACAAGTCGACGGTCGCCGGCGCGCCGCCGACCCGCGACGATCTTCGCAAGGTGATCGCCGACGGCCTCGACGCGAGCGCCATGCCGGGCTTCGCCGACGTCCTCTCGGCGCAGGACATCGACGCCGTCCTCGATCATCTCGTCACGCTCGGCACCCGGACGACGACCGACGCGACGTCGCGCGTCGCGGTGCCGACGCGCCCGCGCGTCACGGCGGACGCGATCGCCCGCGGCGCGCGGGTCTATGCCGCAGAGGGCTGCGGCGACTGCCACGGCGCCGATCTGCGCGGCGGCGCGCCGCAGCCCGACGCCTCCGGGCACGAGGTCGTCGCCCGCGACCTCACGGCGCCGTGGACGTTTCGCGGCGGCGCCACGCCGGCCGACGTGTTCCTGCGGCTGACGACCGGCATGGCGCCGTCGCCGATGCCGTCCTACGCGCATCTCACAGAGGGCGATCGCTGGGCGCTGGTCGCCTTTCTGGAGGCGCGCGCGAGACCGGCACCGGGCGAGCCGGGGGCGGTCCTCGCCGGTCCCGGACAGTCCGCCGATCCGCTGGTGCGCGGTCGTTATCTGGTGCGGGCCGGCATGTGCGGCCTCTGCCACACCGAGGTGAGCGCCGGGGGCATCTATCGCGACGCGCGTTATCTCGCCGGCGGCATCCGCATCGGCGCACATCCGCAGGGCGTGTTCGTCAGCCGCAACCTGACGCCCGACGACGAGACGGGCCTCGGTCGCTGGAGCGAGGCGGAGATCGCCCGCGCCATCCGCGACGGCCGCACGGAGGCGCGGCTCCTCAACGTCTGGAGCATGCCGTGGATCTTCCTGCACGGCCTGTCCGACACCGACGCGCTCGCCATCGCACGTTATCTGAAGACATTGCCGCCGGTTCACAACGCCGTGCCGCAGCCGCTCCATTACGGCACGCTGGAGACCGCGCTCGCGATGCTGCTCGACGGCGACGTGTGGCTCGGCCGGCCGGCCACCATCACGTATGTGAGCGGCAACTACGCCAACCGCGCCGGGCCCGATCTCGCCCGCCTGCAGAGCGGCCTCGTGACGCTGCAGCTCGTCGTGATCGCGGCGTGGCTCGCGCTGCTGGCGAGCCGGATTCCGCGCTCGATGTGGCTACCGCTCGGGCGGCGGAGCTGGCGCGCCGTCGCCGGCGGCACGGCCGTGCTGGCGATCTACGCCACGCCGCTGCTCGGCGTGCTGCCCGCCGATTTCCTCTCGCGCGAGGCGCTGCGCGAGGTGCCGCGCCCCGACACGGCGGAGCTCACGCCGGAACGCGCCGCGCTGGTCGACCGCGGCCGCTATCTGTTCGTCAACGCCTCCTGCGTGTTCTGCCACGGACCCGACGGCGCCGGCGGGCTCAAGCTCTCCGGCCCGCCCGGCACGCTCTACACGGCCAACATTTCGTCCGATCGCGACGCCGGCCTCGGCGCCTGGAGCGACGGCGAGATCGCGCGCGCGATCAGGAGCGGCGTCGGCCGCACCGGCCGGCCGCTCTATTGGCAGGCGATGCCGTGGGACCACTTCTCCAATCTCGACGAGGAGGACGTGACGTCGCTCGTCGCCTATCTGCGCCGGCTGCCGCCGGTGACGAGGCGGGTGCCGGCCTATCGCCCGCCCTCGGGTGACGAATGCGCCGTCTACACGGTGTGGACGGAACCAAACCGGTCCCCCGGCTGTCGATGAAGCAACCACTCACCCCCGACCGGAACCCCCGACCTGGAGCCACCCCCGTGACCATCACCGAGCTGCGTGACGCACCGCCGCCGCCCTCGCCGGCCGCGAGCCCGCACCCGAAGCTGTGCTTCGAGCGCGACGGCCACGACTGGCCGAACCGTCCGACCAGCCGCTTCGTCACGGCGGGCGGCCTCGGCTGGCACGTCCAGGAGGCCGGCCGCGGCCCGGTGCTGCTGCTGCTCCACGGCACCGGCTCGGCGACGCATTCGTGGCGCGACCTGCTGCCGCTGCTCGCCGACCACTACACCGTGGTGGCGCCCGATCTGCCGGGGCACGGTTTCACCCAGACACCGCCGTCCGGCCGGCTGTCGCTCGACGGCATGGCCGAGGATCTCGCGGCGCTCCTGCAGACGCTCGGCCGCGCCCCGGCGATCGTCGCCGGCCATTCGGCGGGCGCCGCCGTGCTGGCGCGCCTGTGCCTCGACGACCGCATCGCGCCGCTCGCCCTCGTCGGCCTCAACGCCGCGATGCTGCCGATCGGCGGCCTCGCCGGCCGGCTGATGACGCCGCTCGCCCGCATGCTCGCATCGAGCGACCGGGTGCCGCGCCTGTTCGCCCGCTTCGCCGCCAGCGACCGCTTCGTCGAGAAGATGATCACCGACACCGGCTCGGTCCCCGATCCGGCCGGCATCACCTATTATGGGCGGCTCACCCGCAATCCCGGACACGTCGCCGCGGCGGTGCGGATGATGGCGAACTGGCGGCTGCCGCCGCTCGCCCGCGAGCTGCCGAACCTGAAGCCCCGCCTGGTGCTGGTCTGCGGCGGCAATGACAAGACCATTGCCCCGAAGGACGCCGGCCGGGTCCACGCCATGGTGCCTGGATCCACCGTGATCACGCTGCCCGGGCTCGGCCACCTCGCCCACGAGGAGAACCCGCACGAGACGGCGGCGATCCTGGTGCGGATCGGGCGCGAGGTCGGCGTGCTGCCGCGCATCCACGCCGTCCCCTCCGGAATGCGACAAGTGGAGGATGCGCCGCCGCTCGCTGCGGAGTAGAGTCGGGCGTCACGCGAACCCGGAGCCTGCCGGTGCGTTGATCCCGGCCGGCGGGAGCCGGACCGCCGTGACGCAACCGAGGAGGTGGGCCATGGGTCGCGTGGAAGAGGCGTTCCTGAGCGGGCAGCAGCGCCCGCCGGGAACGGACGGGTCCGCCAATACCGCGCCGACCGCCGCGGCGGCGGCGTTCGACCGCGGCGTCGTCTGGGCGCGCGACGTGTTCCTGCCCGCCGTCGAGCGGGCGAACGGCGAGCTCGGCGCCCACGGGGTCCAGTTCCGGGTCGACACCAATCTCGATCCGCGCTCGACCAACCACGCCCATGTGGACGTCTGGATCGCCCCGACCGGCGAGCAGAGCGGCGGCACGCCGCACGGCCTGCGCCACTCGATCAACGTCAAGGACGGGCGCGAGGTCTGGCTCTACCGGCACGGCGACGCCGGCCAGCTCCTCGGCACCATCGACGAGATGACCACCGAGGCCTGCGAGACGCTGCTCGCCCGCGCCGCCGGGGATTATGCCCGGACCGTGGGGTGACGCTCCGCAGCAGCGGGTCAGGTCACGATACGCGTATGCCCGCTCCTCCCCCCGAAGGCGGGGACCAGGGGCGACACGGCATGGTCGCCCTGGAGTCGCGCTTGCGCGGGAATGAGCGGAGTTCAGGGCGACGTCGGTGCGACCGATCCCTCACCGCTCCGCCAGCGCCAGCTTGGCGCCGAGCGCGACGAACGCCGCCGCGAAAGCGCGGCGCATCCAGGAGAGCACGGCGGGTCGCGTGATCACGTGGGTGCGCACCGCCGCCGCCGCGACGCCGTAGACGACGAACACGGCGAAGGTCATCAGCATGAACACGGCGGACAGCTCCAGCATGCGCTGGAGCGGCGCCGCCTCGCCGGCCGCCACGAACTGCGGCAGGAAGGCGAGGAAGAACAGCGACAGCTTCGGATTGAGGATGTTGACCAGCACGGCCGTCACCACGATGTCGCGGCGCGACCGGGTCTTCGGCGTTTCCTCCGTCTCGACTCGCAGCGCGCCGTGCTCGCGCAGCGTTTGCCACGCCATCACGAGCAGATAGGCGACGCCGAGCCACTTCACGATCTGGAAGAGCAGCGCGCTGGTGTGCAGCACGGCCGCGAGCCCGAGCACGGCGGCGAGCATATGGGGCACGATGCCGAGCGTGCAACCGAAGGCCGCCGCGACGCTGGCGCCGCGTCCGCGCGAGAGACCTGCCGCGAGCGTGTAGAGCACGCCGGTGCCGGGCGAGGCGACGACGATCAGCGACGTGATCAGGAACTCGGCCGAAAGCTGCATCGACGACCTCGTGAAAGGAGTCCGATCTCGTGAAAGGAGTCCGATCGTGGCGCTCCCCTCTACCGTGCCACGGTCGAAACGGCCACCCGATTTCCGCGTGTGTCCGGCGCGCGGCGCAGCTTACCGAAGTTTCACGCAACGACGCGGCGGCGCGGTCGTTGACCGGTCGATGGTTTCGCAATCGAACGGGAGGTTTGCATGATCTCGACCAAGATGAAGCTCGCATCGGGCGCGCTGGCGCTCTGCTCGGCGCTGGTGCTCGCCGCCCCGCAGGCCGAGGCGCAGCGCTGGCGCGGCCAGGGCTGGCACGGCGGCGGCTGGCACGGCGGCGGCTGGGGCCACCGCCACGGCGGCTGGGGCCGCGGCGCCGCGGCCGGCATCGCCGGCTTCGCCACCGGTGCGATCGTCGGCGGCGCTCTCGCCTCGCAGCCGAACTATTACGGCGGCTACGCGGCGGCGCCGGGCTACGGCGGCGGCAATGCCGACGCGGTGGCCTATTGCCAGCAGCGGTTCAGGTCCTACGACCCGGCCTCGGGCACCTATCTCGGCTACGACGGCAATCGTCACGCCTGCCCGTGACGACGTTCGTGAGGGGCGACCCCGCGCGGACCGAAGCACCTTCCCCCGGCCTGACACGAACGCCCCGGCGCCCCCGCCGGGGCGTTTCGTCGTGTCCGGACATGACCGCCCCGCTCGCGACGGCCGGAACACCGCCCCGCCCTTCCGGTTGACCCGAGCGCCGCCGCCTCCCCCGAGGTGTTACAGGCGGCGTCCCGCCCAAGACCAAGACATTCAATCAGGAGCCAAGCATGCGTCTCACCCTCACCGCCGCGGCGGCGGCGGCCGCTGTCTTCGTGGTCGCCGCTCCGGCCGACGCCCGCTTCTTCGACCCCGCCGTGAAAGGCGCCGAGCCGCTGGCCGAGCAGGTGGCCTGCCGCACCGTGCGTCAGCGCGTCGTCCGCCCGGGGGGCCGCGTGATCTACTCGACCAAGCGGATCTGCTCGCCGGGTCCGGGGCCGCGCATGGGCATGGGCGGCTGCCGCACCGTGCGCGAGCGCGTCGTCCGCCCGAACGGCAGCGTCGTCTACCGCAGCATCCGCCGCTGCGGCTGACCGCACGCCCCCGGCCGGTCGTGACGATCGGCCGAACGACGGCCGGCTTGCCGGCGGCGGGGCGCGGGGGCTATGAACGCCGCTCCGGCGTTCCCCCGCGCCTTCCGCTTCCGGACCTTCCCGATGCTCGATCGCCGTCTGTTTCTCGGCGCCGCCGGCGCCGCGCTCGTTCCCGCCTTCTCCGGTCCCGCGCTCGCGCAAGCGGACTGGCCGGCCCGCCCCGTCACCGTCGTGGTGCCCTATCCGCCGGCCGGCTCGGTCGATCTCGTCGCCCGCGCCATCGGCGAGCCGATGACGCGCGCACTCGGCCAACCGGTGGTGGTGGAGAATCGCGGCGGCAGCGGCGGCTCGGTGGCCGCCCAGGCGGTCGCGCTCGCCGAGCCCGACGCCTATCGGCTGGTGCTCGGCACCCAGCAGACCCACGGCACCAACGAGGCGATCTATCCGTCGCTTCCCTATCGGGCGATCGACAGCTTCGTGCCGATCTGCCAGGTCTGCACGGTGCCGCACGCGCTGGTGGTCAAGAAGACCCTGCCGGTCACGACCGCGACCGAGCTGGTCGCGCTCCTCAAGCGCGAGCCCGGCAAGCTGAACTACGGCTCGACCGGCATCGGCTCGTCGTCGCATCTCGCCTGCGAGCTGTTCAAGATCAAGGCCGGCGTCGAGGCCCAGCACGTGCCCTATCGGGGCGGCGGCCCGCTCGCCCAGGATCTGATGGCCGGCGTCGTCGACTTCGGCTTCATCGCGATCGCCAACATCCGCGGCCAGCTCGAAGGCGGGCTGGTGCGGGCGCTCGCCATCGCCTCGTCGCGCCGCGTGCCGCTCTTGCCCGACATCCCGACGCTCGCCGAGGCCGGCGTGCCGGACGTCGACGCCGACGCCTGGTTCGCCTACTTCGCCCCGGCCAAGACGCCGGCCGATCGCGTCGCCAAGCTCGCCGCCGCCATCGAGGGCGCGCTCACGGCCGACGCGGTGCGCGAGACCTTCGATCGCAACGCCGTCGTCGCCCGCTTCCGCCCGACCGCCGAGATGCCCGACTTCGTCGCTGCCGAGGTGAAGAAGTGGGCCGAGGTGGTGCGGCTCGCCAATCTGGTCGAGGCAAAGTGATCCGAAGAGGTTAAGTGATCAGGACGAGGTGACGTCGTGGTTCCCTCCCCCCTTGTGGGGGAGGGAGCGGACCGTGCCGGTCCGCGCGACCTGATGATGGCGTGCAGGAGGCGCCTGTCTCTCCGGGACAAGACGCTGCGCTACTCCTCGCTCGCCGGATAGACGCCGCGCAGCACCGCGTCGAAGTGGGCCTTCACCGACTCGTTGCACAGGCAGGCGCGTGCCTTCAGGGCCTCGCGGTCGCGCACCACCACGGCGCCGCGCCGCGTCTCCAGAATCCGGTCGGCCCGGAAGCCCTGCATGACGCGGCTGGTGTAGCTGCGGCCCACCCCCAGCATGGTGGCGAGCTGCTCGTGGGTGAGCGGCACGACGTGATCGCCGGTGCGGTCCATGGCCGAGAGGATCCACTTGGCGGCGCGCTGCTCGATCGAGTGGATGGCGTTGCAGGCGGTCGACTGGAACACCTGGGCGAGCAAACAGTCGGCATAACGGGCGAAGAGGTAACGCAGCGTCGGCGACTGCGCCTTGGCTGCCTCCAGCTGGGTGACCCGCAGCCGCACGAACGGGCCGCCATACTTCACCACGATGCGGCAATAGGCCGGCAGATGGCCGAACGAGACGATGCCGCCGACCGCGCCTTCGCGGCCGACCAGGATGGTCTCGACGTCGCGGCCGTCCTCGCTGCCGACCAGATAGGAGACGAGACTCGGCCCGCAGGGAAAGTGCACGGTCTCGACATTGTCGCCGGGATTGTAGAGGAGCTGGTTGGCGTCCTGCGGGTTCGACTCGAGCCACGGGGCGAGCAGCGCGTAGTCGGCCTCGCGCAACGTCTGCAGCAGGTTGTTGTCGGGCCGCGCCGCGGCCGCGCCGATGATCTTGCTCATGTGTCGGATGGATGACGCTGGTTGAGATCGGAGGACACGTCGTCGGTGCGTTCCTCTAGCGCATCGCATGATCCCGATATGTTCACAAGTGCACCGACCCGGCGAAGACGACGGTGGTAACGTGGTTTCACGGATCCGGTGATCACGCTCCCTGTGAGGGATCGGCGGACGCCCCACACGACGGCGACGGGAGTTGGCGCAGCGCCGACAGGAACGCCGCGACGTGCGTGCCCGACCGCCGCGGACCGGCGGCTTCTGCCCGACAACCGGACCGACGATGCAAACCGACGCCGGCGCGAGCGTGGACCTGACGAATTGCGACCGCGAGCCGATCCATCTGCTCGGCGCCGTGCAGCCGTTCGGCTTTCTGATCGCCGTCGCGGCCGACGACTGGATCGTCACGCATGTCTCGGCCAACGCCGCCGCGTGGCTCGGCCGCGACGGCGACGATCTGATCGGCCGCCCGCTCGACGCTCTCGTCGAGGCCGAGGCGCTGCACAGCCTGCGCGGTCTCCTGCAGGGCGTCGCCGGCGATCTGGTCGCTCGCGGCTTCGGGCTGCGCCTCGGTCCCGGCCTCGTCTGCGACGTCGCTGCCCACATCGTCGCGGCGGACCGGGACACGAACGGCGCGCGAGACACCGTGGTGCGCGACATCGTGGTGCGCGACACCGTGGTCATCGAGTGCGAGCCGACCACGGGCGAGAGCGACACGGCGGCGTCGGCGCTCGTGCGCGACATGATCACGCGGCTGCGCCGCACCGACGATCGTCGCAGCTTCTTCCGCACGGCGGCGCGCGAGCTGCGGGCGCTGACCGGCTTCGATCGCGTGATGGTCTATCGCTTCGACGACGACGGCTCCGGCGAGGTGGTCGGCGAGGCGGTCGATCCCGGTCGCGGCACGTTTCTCGGCCTGCATTATCCGGCCTCCGACATCCCGCGCCAGGCGCGCCGCCTCTACACCCGCAACGTGCTGCGCCTGATCGCCGACATCGACGCCCGGCCCGTGCCGGTCGTGTCCGCGAGCGCGGACGACCCGACGCTCGACCTGTCGATGAGCATGCTGCGCAGCGTCTCGTCGATCCATGTCGAGTATCTGCGCAACATGGGCGTTCGCGCCTCGATGTCGGTCTCGATCCTGCGTGACGGAAAGCTGTGGGGCCTGTTCGCCTGCCATCACTACGCCCCGCACCGGGTCGCGTTCGGCCGGCGCAGCGCCGCCGAATTGTTCGCCCAGGTGTTCGCGCTGGCGCTGGAGAATCGCGAGCGCGCCGTCGAGGCGGCCTTCGAGGCGCGCGCCCAGGCACTGCACCAGCGTCTGGTCGGCACCATGGCGCGGGAGTCGACGCGCTTCGAGAGCGTCGTCGCCCATCTCGACGAGATGGCGGATCTGCTCGCCTGCGACGGCGTGGGCGTGTGGACGGGCGGGCGCGCCACGCTGAAGGGGCTGACCCCGACCGCGGAGGAGTTTTCCGACCTGGTGGCCCATATCGACGCCCAGGCGTTCGACCGCGTGCACGCCCGCTACGACATCGGCGCCGACCATCCGCCGGCCCGCGCCTTCGCCGAGCGCGCCGCCGGCATGCTGGTGGTGCCCCTGTCGCGCCCGGCGCGCGACTATCTGATCTTCTTCCGCCGCGAGATCGCCCGCACCGTCACCTGGGCCGGCGACCCGAACGCGCCGAAGGTTTTCGGACCGAACGGCGACCGGCTGACCCCACGCAAGAGCTTCGACCTGTGGAAGGAGACCGTCACGGGCCAGTCGCTGCCCTGGCTGCCGGTCGAGTGCCGCATCGCCGAGCAGCTCCGCGTCAGCCTGCTCGAGGTGATCCTGCAGCTCTCCGACCTCACCGAGGAGGAGCGCCGGCGCGCCGTCGCGCGGCAGGATCTGCTGATCGCCGAGCTCAACCACCGCATCCGCAACATCCTCGGCCTGATCCGTGGCGTGATCACCCAGAGCCGCGACTCGGCGACCACCATCGAGACCTTCACCGAGGTGGTGGGCGGCCGCATCCAGGCGCTGGCCCGCGCGCACGACCAGATCACGGCCGACCAGTGGGGGCCGGCGTCGCTGCGCAGCCTCGTCGCCGCCGAAGCCGCGGCCTATCTGGGCGGCAAGGGCGAGCGGGTGCGCATCGTCGGACCCGAGGTGCTGATCGAGCCGGAGGCGTTCACGACCATCGCGCTCGTCCTCCACGAGATGATCACGAACTCGGCCAAGTACGGCGCGCTGAGCGATTCGCGTGGCCGCGTCGACGTCGCGGTCGGCTTCCGGCCCGACGGCGCGCTGGCGCTGCGCTGGCGCGAGAGCGGCGGGCCGCGGGTCGCCCCGCCGACGCGGCGCGGCTTCGGCTCGACCGTGATCGAGCGCTCGATCCGCCACGACCTCAAGGGCGAGGCGATGGTCGACTACGCGCCGACCGGGCTCGTGGCCCGCTTCGTCGTTCCGGGCGGCTATGTCCGCCCCGCGCCGGGCGGCGGCTTCGTCGACGAGCGCGCCGTCGCGGCGGCACCGCCGCCCGGCCGGGTGCCCCAGGACGTGCTGCTCGTCGAGGACACGATGATCATCGCGCTCGACGCCGAGGACATGCTGCGCCGGCTCGGCGCGAACGCCGTGCGCACCGCCGCCTCGGTCGCCGACGCGCTCGCCACGGTCGAGACGAGGCCGCCCGACTTCGCCCTGCTCGACGTCAATCTCGGGGCCGAGACGAGCTTTTCGATCGCGACGCGGCTACGGGCGCTCGGCGTGCCGTTCGCCTTCGCCACCGGCTACGGCGAGCACGCCGCCTTCCCGCCCGAGTTCGCCGAGACGCCGCGGCTGCGAAAGCCGTACACGGCCGAGACCCTGCGGATGCTGCTCGAGCCCTTCGCGCCGGACGAGCGTCGCGACGCCGGCGACGACATCCACACGAACGACGCGTCGCCCGACGGGGCGGATGCCTGAACGCGTGCCCTGGATTAAGATACCGCGACGATTCCACGACGGCGGGTGCGCGATGATGAAGGCGAGCGTGATGGCGACGGGGCTGGTCCTCGCCGCCGCGGTGACGACGGCAGGCCTCGTGACGGGCGGCACGGCCGTAGCCGACGTGCGGCATTCCGAGGTGCCGGAGAGCCTGCGCGGCACCTGGATTCCGGCGACCGGGAGCTGCCCGGCGCCGACCGGCAGCGGCTTCGTGCTGACGGCGCGCAGCTACGCGAAGGGCGGCGAGACCTGCTCGGTCGAGTGGGTCGAGGAGCGCGCCGCGACGCCCGGCACCATGTACTCGGTGCACATGCGCTGCGGCACGACGGCCGCCTCGGAGACCAACGTCATGGTCTGGCTGAAAGGGCCCGACACCGCAGCCACCGGCACCGACTTCCGCGATCTCGCCGACGCCCGGATCTGCCGCTGATCGCGCTCCGGGGCGTCGCACGCGGGCGTGCCGCACGCCGCCGTCAGGCGATGGCGAGCACCAGGCCGACGCCGGCCACGCAGGCGCCGGCGACCCGCGCCATGCCGAAACCGGCCCGCACCTCGGCGATCCGGCCGAGCGCGACGCCGAGCCCGATGCCAGCCGCGTGCAGCAGCACGGTCGCGGTCACGAAGCCGAGCCCGTAGGCGAGCGGGCTCGCCGCCGCCGGCATCTCGGCGCCGTGGGCATAGCCGTGGACGAGGCCGAAGGCGCCGACCAGCAGGGCGGCCGGGGCGAGGGGCAGCCGCACGGCGAGCGCCACCAGGAGCCCGAGGACGATCACCGAGGCCGTGATGGCCGGCTCGACGGCCGGCAGCGGCACGCCGGTGGCGCCGAGCACGGCGCCGACCACCAGCACCGCGACGAAGGCCGCCGGCACGGCGAGCAGCGCGGCGCCGCCCAACGTCGCCGACCACAGGCCGACCGCCAGCATGGCGGCGAGGTGGTCGATGCCGAACAGCGGGTGCAGGAAGCCGTCGGCGAAGCCGTGGGCATGTGAGGCCTGCCCGACATGCGCCGACGCGGCCGAGGCGGTCACGAGGACGAGCCCGGCGGCGAGCGTCGCGGCCCGACCGACGGTGCGAGGGCGGACAGCGCGGACGGGCGTCGCGGCGCGGGCATGCGGCAGCATCGATGATCTCCTGGCATCGGGGTCGAGCGAAGCCACCGTGGCAAGTACCGTGCCGCGCTCGATCGTGCCAGACTACCGAGTCCGGATACCGGCGCCAACCGCCCTGCACCGCTGCACCGCTGCACCGCGCCGGCGAGACGGCTAGCCGGTCGGACTTGCGGGCGGCTCACCCGCCGGCGAGCAGCGCCCGGCGCATCTCGCCGGGCGTGCGCCCGTAGCGGCGCTTGAACTGCGCCGCGAACAGCGAGGGGGTGGCGAAGCCGCTGGTGAAGGCGACCTCCTTCAGGCGCAGCGTCGCCGCGGCGGGATCGCCGAGGAGCTGCAGGCTGCGGGCGAGCCGCGCCTCCAGCACGTCGTCGCACACCGTGGTGCCGGCCGCCCGGAACAGGCCGTGCAGGCAGCGCACCGATACGCCCATGCGTTGCGCCAAGAGGGCCGGGCCGAGCTCCGGCTCGGCCAGCGAGGCGGCGATGATCTCGCGGCAGCGCCGCATCATCGCGGCCTGCCGATCGCCGAGGCCGGACGGCGCGGCCGTCCCCTCCGCGAGCAGCACCGCGATGCTCGCCAGCGCGAGCTGCAGCGGGCCGGACGCGGCCGTGGCGCCGCCGTCGTCGCACGGTGCGCCGGTGCGTGCCGCCTGGGCGAGCTCGACCATCAGGTCGCGCGACACCTTGCCGACGAGGCCGCGGGTCGACACGGCGCGACAGACGTGATCGTGCGGACGCCGCACGAAGGATTGCAGGAGCGACGCCGGCGCCGTGAGATTGATCACCTCGGCCGGATCGTCGTGGCGGATCACGTAAGGCTCGGAGGCCGCGAACAGCGTCGCCATGCCGTCGGTCAGCACGCAGCTGCGGCCGCGCTGCTCGAACGACACCCGGCCGCGGTTCACCAGGGCGACCACGAACACCTCGTCGCGCGCCTGCGCGGCATGGCGGCGGGTGCGCACCCCGATCTCGTTGTCGCTCGCCACCTCGACGAGCCGGATCGGCCCGTCGCCGAGCGTGACGATGCGGCCGGCGAAGCGGTCGGGACGGCGGATCGCGAGATCCGCCTCGCCGAAATGCCAGGCGATGGCGTCCTGCCAGAGCCGCTGCTTCTCGGCGGGGGCGAGCCCCGGATCGACCCGGACCATGCGCGTCTCCCTGGACGTGTCGATCTCGTCGCTTTTGCGCGATCCTACGGGGGGCGCCCGGCGACCGCAACACGCGGCCGGCCGGCGCCGGGCGACCTGTCGGCCGAGCGCACGATCTCTGTCGCGTCAGCGCAAGACGATGCGTTCGCTTTGACCCGGCCCGCTTCGCATGCAGAGCTTCATCCCGCCCGGCGCGGCGCGCTGCTGCGCCGGCGCGTGCCGGGACTCGTCCGACAGGACTCGCCCAACGGACTCGCCATGACCGTCATGCCCGACCTGTCGTCGCTGCAGCGCAGCACCCGCCGTCTCGACGGTCTCGTCGCCGTCGTGACCGGCGCGGCGTTCGGCCCGAAGGCGGCGCTCGGCGCCGTGTTCGCCGCGGCGCTCGCGGCCGAAGGGGCGAGCGTGGTGGTCGCCGACATCGTCGACACCGAGCCGGTCGCCGAAGCGTTGCGCGAGAAAGGCGGCCGCGCCCTCGCCGTGCCGGTCGACGTGACCGACGAGGCCGCCGTCGAGGCGATGGCGGCGGCGGCCGAGGCCGCGTTCGGCCGGCTCGACATCCTGGTCAACAACGCCGTCGTCGGCTCCAACATCCCGCCCGTGCCGCTCGCCGACCTGGACGTCGCGGCGTGGGACCGGGTGATGGCGGTGGGGCTGCGCGGCAGCTTTTTATGCGCCAAGGCGGCGGCGCCCCGGATGGCCCGCAACGGCTGGGGCAAGATCGTCAACATCGGCTCGACCACGATGCAGGAGGGCCTGCCCAACCGGCTCCATTACGTAAGCATGAAGGGCGGCGTGCTGGCGCTGACCCGCGCGCTCGCCCGCGAGCTCGGGCCGCAGGGGATCCGGGTCAACACGCTGGCGACCGGGCTGGTCGCCAATCCGGCGGCCGGCGCAGCCTTCACGGCGAAACCCGAGCTGATCACCAAGATCCGCGCCGCCCGCGCGATCCCCGAGGACGTGACGCCGGACGATCTTTCCGGCCCGCTCGTCTTCCTGTGCTCGCCCGCGAGCGACGCGATCACGGGCCAGCTCATCGTCGCCGACAAGGGCGCGCATTTCACCTGAGCAGCGTCGCCGATCGAGACCCCGATCAATCACGCGAAGGACGAGGCCATGACCGAGACAACCCCGCCGCCCGCCGCAAAGCCCCTCGTCACCAAGGCGGGCGAGAAGGAATACGTGTTCGATCTCACCTCGATCGCCGCGCTCGACGTCGGCCGCGGCTACACCTCGGCGACCGGCAAGGTGGTCGAGGGCGAGCGGATGATGTGCGGCCTGGTGCGGCTGAAGGCCGGCGAGGTGACGGAGCGGCACAGCCATCCCAACGAGCAGTGGACCTACATCATCGAGGGCGTGATGCACGCCGAGGTCGACGGCCGGACCTTCGTGGCCGGGCCGGGCACCGTGATCTATCAGCCCGGCGGCGTCGTCCATGGCGGCCATGCCGGCCCCGACGCCGACGTCGTCTTCTTCACCGTCAAGGACACGTCGCACGGCCTCTACGGCACCCGCGCCGAGAAGAAGGACTGAGACTGCTTTCGATTGTTCCGTTCTCGGCCATTCCGGGACGCAGCGAAACTGCGAGCCCGGAATCCAGCGACGAGCCTCGTCATCGACCAAACAAACAAAACGATCGGAGGACGCAGCCATGACAAGCCCGATCCGTCTCGCCGGGCGCTTCACCACCCGCCGCACCGTCTCGCGGCTCGCCGCCGCGAGCCTTCTCGCGGTCGGAACGCTCGCCGCCGGAACGCTCGCCGCCACGGCGCAGGCCTGGCCGCAGAAGCCGATCCGCATGATCGTGCCGATCGCCGCCGGCAGCGTCACCGACGTGATCCTGCGCGCCGCCGCCAACGAGCTGCAGCCGCGCCTCGGCCAGCCGATCATCATCGAGAACAAGGGCGGCGCCGCCGGCATCCTCGGCGCCACCGCCTGCGCCCAGTCGGCGCCGGACGCGCACACGTTCTGCGCCGTCTATCACAACACGATGTCGTACAATCCGCTGCTGTTCGCCAAGCTGCCCTACAATCCGGACGACATCGCGCCGGTCGGCCGGCTGTTCTTCCTGATCGAGGGCGTGTTCGTCTCGTCCGACCTCGGCGTCGCGACGGTCGCCGAGCTGAAGGCGAAGATCCAGGCGCAGCCGGGCGCGCTCAACTACGCGACGCTCGGCGAAGGCTCGCTGCCGGACCTGTTCCTGCGGTGGATGAACAACCAGTGGAACGCCAAGGTGCAGGGCATCCCCTACAAGGGCGGCGGCCCGGCCGCCCAGGCCCTGATGGCGAACGAGGCGCAGGTGACGCGCTTCGGCGTCGGCAACTTCTTGGCCGCCCTGCAGAGCGGCAAGGTGAAGGCGCTCGCCGTGTCGTCGACGACGCGCTCGCCGCTGCTGCCCGACGTGCCGACCGCGACCGAGGCCGGGATCGGCGGCTATCCGGGCATCGGCTGGTGGGGCCTCGGCGCGCCGAAGGGCACGCCGCCGGAGGCGATCGACCGCCTCGCCGCAGCGTTCAAGACACTGTTCGAGGAGCCGAAGTTCAAGGCCTTCCTCGACCAGCAGGCGGTGCTGTCGGCGCCGACCGGACCGAAGGACTTCGTCGCCTTCCTGGCCGAGGACCGCAAGGCGGCCGAGACGCTGATCCGGATCGCCGACACCAAGCCGACCGAGTACAAGGGGCAGTGAGGCGGCGGCCGCCGCGAAGGATGCCTCGTGTGTCCCGGGCGCGGCGCGACGCGCCGCGAACCGGGACCCAGGGCCACCGCCGAGGCGCCCGCCGATCGCTGTTTGAGCCGCCCCTGGGCCCCGGCTCTGCGGCGCCTCGGGCCTGTGGCCTGATGCGCCTTGTCCGGGGCACGCAGCCGAACCTTGGACAGCTTTTTCGTCATGCGCCGCGCACGGCCGGCGTCACACCACCTTGCCGGGATTGAGGATCCCGGCCGGGTCGAGCGCGGCCTTGAAGCTTCGCATCAGGTCGAGCGCGACCGGGTCCTTGATGCGCGGAAGATAGTCGCGCTTCATCACCCCGATGCCGTGCTCGGCCGAGATCGAGCCGCCGCGCGAGAGCACCTCGGCGAACACGGCGTCGGAGATCGCGTCCCAGCGCGCCAGGAACGCCGCCTTGTCGGCGCCGACCGGCTGGCTGACGTTGAAGTGGATGTTGCCGTCGCCGAGATGGCCGAACGGCACCGGCCGGCAGCCGGGGATCAGCTTCGACACCGCATCGGACGCGGCGCGGATGAAGTCCGGCACGGCGGCGACCGGCACCGAGACGTCCTGCTTGATCGAGCCACCCTCGTAGCGCTGCGCATCGGACACGAACTCGCGCAGCCGCCAGAAGGCGGCGCGGTGCTCCAGGCTCTCCGCCATCACGGCGTCGGTGACGAGATCCTGCTCCAGCGCGAGCCCCAACGTCTCTTCCAACAGCTCGCGCAGCCCGTCGCGCGCGCCCGAGGAGAGCTCGATCAGCACGTACCAGGGCGACGGGCTCGCCAGCGGGTCGCGCAGGGCGGTGCCGTGGCGGAGCGCCATGTCGAGGCAGATGCGCGCCATCAGCTCGAAGCTCGTGAGGCTCGCGCCGGCGCGCCCCTGGGCGAGACCGAAAAACGCCAGCGCCGCCTCCGGCGTGGGGACCGCGACAAAGGCGGTCTCGACCGCCTTCGGGGCCGGAAACAGCTTCAGCACGGCCGCCGTGATGACGCCGAGCGTGCCCTCGGCGCCCATGAACAGGTGCTTCAGGTCGTAACCGGTGTTGTCCTTCTTGAGCTTGTTGAGGCCGTGCCAGACGCGCCCGTCCGGCAGCACCACCTCGAGGCCGAGCACGAGGTCGCGCGCCACCCCGTAGGCGAGCGCCGCCGTGCCGCCCGCATTGGTCGAGAGATTGCCGCCGATCGTGCAGCTCCCCTCGGCGCCGAGCGACAGCGGGAACAGCCGGTCGACGCCAGCCGCGGCGGCTTGCGCGGCCTGCAGCACGACGCCCGCCTCGGCCGTCATGGTGTTGGACGCCGGGTCGATCTCGCGGATGCGGTCGAGCCGCTTGAGCGACAACAGGACCTCGCCGTCGTGCGGGATCTGGCCGCCGACCAGTCCGGTGTTGCCGCCCTGCGGCACGACCGGGACGCCCAGCTCCGTCGCGAGCCGCAGGATCGCCGCGACCTCCTCGGTCGAGCCGGGACGCAGCACCACGGGCGTCGCCCCGCGATAGAGCCCGCGCGGCTCCTCCAGATACGCGGCCTGCTCGGCCGGTTCCGTGACGGCGTGGCGCTCGCCCACGATCGCGACGAAGCGGGCGAGGGTGTCGGGAGACAGCGATGCGGGGCGCGGGGGCATGCGGGGAGCGTCCATGGGACGCGCACTCTAGCGCGTTCGGGCGACGGAGGGGATGGCGGGCACTTGTTCCCTCTCCCCGCGCGCGGGGAGAGGGTGGCTCGCCGCGCACAGCGGCGAGTCGGGTGAGGGGGCGTCTCCGAAAAGCTCGGACTCGCGGCGAGGCCCCCTCACCCGACATCCGCGCTGATCCCGCGAATGTCGACCTCTCCCCGCGCAGCGGGGAGAGGTTCACCCCGTGCGGGGAGAGGTGAAGACCCTGGCGCCGACGCTCACCCCCTGGGGGCGGCGGCGCGGGCGAGGCGGTCGGCGATGGCGGCGCCGAGCCCGTGACGGGGGATGGGCGCGACCGCGATGACGGGCGCGCCGGAGGCGTCCAGCGCACGGAGATGGGCGAACAGCGCCGCCGCCGCCTCGGCGAGGTCGCCGGACGCAGAGAGGTTGAGCACCGCGCGCGCATGCTCGGCCCCCTCCGGCACAGTCGGGCCGAACGCCAAAAGCGCCTCGCCGGGCGCGACGCTCTTGGCGCGCAGGCGCAGGAGGGCGCGCGGCGCGTAGTGCGAGCTGAGCATGCCGGGCGCGATCGGTCCCGCCTCGGGCACGACGCCCGGCCCGGGATCGCCGGCCGGGCCGCCAGCCATGGACGGCGCCGGCGGGTCGGCGACCGGGCCGCCCAGCGCCGCCTCCAGGGCTTCCTTCGGCACGCCGCCGGGGCGCAAGAGCCGCGGCGTGCCGCCGAGGCAGGCCACGATGGTCGATTCGACCCCGACCGGCGTCGCGCCGCCGTCGACCACCAGATCGATGCGGCCGGCGAGATCGCCGACCACGTGCGCGGCCGTGGTGGGGGAGACATGGCCGGAGCGATTCGCCGAGGGCGCCACCACGGGCCGGCCGCAGGCCGCGAGAATCGCCTGGGCGACCGGGTGGTCGGGCACGCGCAACGCCAGCGTCTCGAGCCCGGCGGTGGCGAGGTCGCAGACCGGGCAGCCGGGAGCTTTTTCGACGACGAGCGTCAGCGGCCCCGGCCAGAACGCGGCGGCGAGCGTCTCGGCGGCCGCGTCGGCGCGGCCGAGCGTCCATGCGGCAGCCGCATCCGGGACATGCGCGATCAGCGGATTGAAGCGCGGCCGCCCCTTGGCGGCGTAGAGGCGCGCCACCGCGGCCGCGTTGGTCGCGTCGGCGCCGAGCCCGTAGACGGTTTCCGTTGGAAAAGCCACCAGCCCGCCATCCTGCAGGATGCCCGCGGCGGTCGCGGCCGCCGCGTCCCCTGCTGCCAGGACGCGCGTGAAAATCATCGCAGTCACATCGACTCCCGTGCTTGCCGGCGCGGATTCGCTTGGCTATAAGACCGTCCTCACCGGCGGGACGGAGTGTAGCGCAGTCTGGTAGCGCACCTCGTTCGGGACGAGGGGGTCGCAGGTTCAAATCCTGCCACTCCGACCATTCCGCCGAACGACGACGCGGCACGGCCGTGGGGTTAGGCCCGCCGGCGCCTGCAAGTCAACGCACTCCTGCCATTCACGATCTCGGCTGAAGCGGCCCCGACGGGCCGGCGCCAGTCCGCATGTCCGGACCGCGCCAGGCGGAGCGCGGCGCTGCGCGAGAAAGTGTCCGGGCGGACGCGCGGGGCCGCCACACGGCGGTAACGCCTTGCGGATCGTCACCGGGCTTCCTTTATGGGGGCGGGGACATTTTCACCCTCGACCCAACCGACAAGCGAGACCCTCGTGACCCTTCGCCTCCACACCATCGTCGCCAGCACCCGCCCCGGCCGCGTCGGCCCGACCGTCGCGCACTGGTTCCACGAGCGCGCCAAGGCGCACGGCAGCTTCGACGCCCATCTGGTCGACCTGGCCGACTTCGCCCTGCCGGTCTACGACGAGCCGCATCACCCGAAGATGCAGAAATACGAGAAGGCCCACACCAAGGCGTGGAGCGACAGCGTCAAGGCGGCGGACGCCTATGTGTTCGTCACCCCGGAGTACAATTTCGGCCCCACCCCGGCGCTCCTCAACGCGCTGAACTACGTCTACTCGGAGTGGAACTACAAGCCGGCCGCCTTCGTCAGCTACGGCGGCGTCTCGGGCGGCATCCGGGCCGTGCAGATGACCAAGCAGATCCTCACCACGCTCAAGGTGATGCCGATCCTGGAGGCGGTGGTGATCCCGTTCGTCTTCCCGCAGATCAAGGAGGGCGTCTTCACGCCGAACGACATCCAGGCCGGCGCCGTCAAGGAGGTCCTGGACGAGCTGCACAAGTGGGCCGGCGCCCTGAAGCCGCTGCACGCGAAGTAGCGGCGGCAGCGAGCCCGCGCGGCAGGGATCCTCGCCGCGCGCGCATGGACACGACGACGACCCGCGAGCTCGGGGGCTCGCGGGTCTGCGGTCCGCGCCGACGCGCTCACGCCGCCTTGTCGGAGGTGGCGTCCTCCACGATCCGGCAGATGTCGGTCATGATGCGGTTGAGGTCGAAGTCCTTGGGCGTGTAGACGCCGGCGACGCCGGCGGCGAGCAGCGCCTTGGCATCGTCGGGCGGGATGATGCCGCCGACCACCACGGGGACATGCGAGGCGCCGGCCTCGCGCAGCTTCGCCAGCGTGTCGGCGACCAGCTCCATGTGCGAGCCCGACAGGATCGACAGGCCGACGACGTGGACGTCCTTGTCCCGGGCGGCGCGCGCGATATCCGCGGGCGTGAAGCGGATGCCCTCGTAGACGACGTCCATGCCGGCGTCGCGCGCCCGCACCGCGATCTGCTCGGCGCCGTTGGAGTGGCCGTCGAGGCCCGGCTTGCCGACCAGGAACTTCAGTCGCCGCCCGAGCTTGCGCGACACCCGGTCGACCTCGGCCTTGATCTCCTCGATGTTGCGCGCGTCGTTGCGCGCCGCGCCGGACACGCCGGTCGGCGCCCGGTACTCGCCGAAGCCCTCACGCAACGCAAAGGCCCATTCGCCCGTGGTGACGCCCGCCTTGGCGCAGGCGATCGAGGCCGGCATGATGTTGCGGCCCTCGATCGCGGCGCGGCGCAGCTCGGCCAGCGTCTGCGCCACCGCGTCGCCGTCGCGCGCCGCCCGCCACGCCTGCAGGCGGGCGACCTGCTCCTCCTCCACCTCGGGCGGGATGGTGATGATGGCGCCCTCGCCGGTCGGCAGCGGCGACGGCTCGGTCTCGACGAACTTGTTGACGCCGACGACGACCTGCTCGCCCGCCTCGATCAGCTCGACGCGGCGCGAGTTGGAGACGACCAGCTGCTCCTTCAGATAGCCGGTGTCGATCGCCCCGACGGCGCCGCCCATGTCGAGGATGCGGCGCAGCTCGTCGCGGGCCTCGGCCTTCAGCTCCTCGACCTTCTTCGCGATCTCGGTCGAGCCGGCGAAGATGTCGCCGTAGTCGAGCAGGTCGCTCTCGTAGGCGAGGATCTGCTGGGCGCGCAGCGACCACTGCTGATCCCACGGGGTCGGCAGGCCCAGCGCCTCGTTCCAGGCGGGCAGCTGCACGGCGCGGGCGCGAGCCGACTTCGACAGCGTCACGGCGAGCATCTGCAGGAAGATGCGGTAGACGTTGTTCTCGGGCTGCTGCTCGGTCAGGCCGAGCGAGTTCACCTGCACGCCGTAGCGGAACAGCCGCTGCTTGGGATCGCTGACGCCGTAGCGCTCGCGGGTGATCTCGTCCCACAATTCGCAGAACGCCCGCATCTTGCAGATCTCGGTGATGAACCGCATGCCGGCGTTGACGAAGAACGAGATGCGCCCGACCACCTCGCCGAAGTTCTCGATCTCGCCCGCCTCCTTCACCGAGTCGAGCACCGCGACCGCGGTCGCGAGCGCATAGGCGAGCTCCTGCACCGGCGTCGCGCCCGCCTCCTGCAGATGGTAGGAGCAGACGTTCATCGGGTTCCACTTCGGCATCTCGCGGGTCGTGAACAGGATCACGTCCTTGATCAGCCGCATCGACGGCCCGGGCGGGAACACATAGGTGCCGCGGGACAGATACTCCTTGATGATGTCGTTCTGCGTCGTGCCGGTGAGCTTTTCACGCGGCACCCCCTGCTCGTCCGCCACCGCGACGTACATGGCGAGCAGCCAGGCGGCCGTCGCGTTGATGGTCATCGACGTGTTCATCTCGCCGAGCGGGATGCCGTCGAACAGGGTGCGCATGTCGCCGATATGCGAGATCGCGACGCCCACCTTGCCGACCTCGCCGCGGGCGATCGGATGATCCGAGTCGTAGCCGGTCTGGGTCGGCAGGTCGAAGGCGACCGACAGGCCGGTCTGCCCCTTCGACAGGTTCTTGCGATAGAGAGCGTTGGACTCGCGGGCACTCGAGTGGCCCGCATAGGTCCGGATGATCCACGGCTTGTCGCGCTTCGGTGTATCGCGCATCGGTGTGTCGCGCATCGAGGACGCTCCCTGAAAACGAGTTATGACGTTCGAAATTCACGTCGCGGCGCCGGCCCGCGGCGGGCCTCGCGCCAGCGACCGGCCGTTCCGCTCTAACGACGGATCAGGCCGACCAGGACCAGCAGAATGACGGCGCCGACGACGGCGTGGAAGACCGCGCTCAGGAACCCGCCGCCCCAGAAAATCCCGAGCCGCGGCAGCAGGAAGCCGGCGATGGCGGCGCCGACGATGCCGACCGCGACATTGCCGATCAGGCCGAAGCCGACGCCGTGCACCAGCTTGCCGGCGATCCAGCCGGCCAGCGCGCCCACGATCAGCCATACCAGCAAGGACAAGCCCATGGTCCGTCCCGGTCCGAAGGCGCGGAGTCCGAATGCACGCGGACGCGCGATCCTTGTTGCACTGCGACGGGAAGGATAACGCGGCCCGCGCGGGCTGTCAGCCCGCTACCGCGACACGGCCCTGCGACTTTAGGCGACAGATCGTCCCGCCGGCGACGGCGCGGCGAGCACCGCCCCGATGCGGCGGCCTACCAGCGCGAGCGTCGCGGCGACGCCGACGAGGCCGACCGGGATGCCCAGCACCGGCAGCACCAGGAAGGCCGCCGCGACCACGGCCAGCGCCGGGCGCTCGCCGGTAAGAAACCCTGTCGACAGTGCATGGCGCAGCAGGAAGGCGAGCGCGACCGCGAGGATCGTCAGGTCGTAGAGATAGACGTAAGGGGTCGCGAGCAGCACGCCCGCGGCCAGCGTCGCCGCCTTCATCTCATACGGAATTCTCTTGTTGAGCCAGATCAGGCAGACAGCCGTCGCCGTGACGATCGCCGCCCCGATCTGCACGGTCCAGCCTAACGCGGCACTGCCGCCGCTCAGGCGGACCAGCGCGAAGACGCTCTGGAACTTGTGAAACTCGGCATCCGACCCGGACAGCAGCGCGTCCGAGGTCAGCGGCAGCCAGTGCAGGAACGCGGCCCAGCTCGCCACTCCGGCAGATGTCCCGAAGACCATCAGCGTCACGGCGCCGAGCAGCAGCGCCGTCACGGCCGCGGCCGCGATCGTGACCCATCGCCCGGTCACCAGCAGCACCAGCGGAAACAGCAGCCCGTATTGCGGCTTGTAGGTCAGAAGCCCGAGGCAGACTCCGGCCACGACCGGATGTCGCTGCAGGAGCGCGAGGGTGCCGCCGATCAGCGTCGCGGTGAGGAAGCCGTTCTGGCCCGGCACCAGGTTCGGCACGATCACCGGAAACGCCGCGCCGGCCAGCCAGCCGAGCCGGGTCGCGACGATGCCGCGCAGCGTCACCAGATAGAGCGGCAGCGTCACGGCCATCCAGGTCGCGAAGGCGGCCCAATAGGGCAGCGTGGCGAGCGCGGCGGCGACCATCAGGAAGGGCGGCGGATAGTGCCAGCCGTAATAGGCGGGCACCGGCCGGCCCAGCACCGCGTCCTCGGCGACGCGGTGGAGCGTCCAATCCCAGGCGGCGGCGGGATCGCCGGCGAGCGCCAGCTGGCCGGCCGCGTAGACCATGACGAAATCGGTGTGGACCGGCGCGCCGGATGGCGTCACGATCCAGTCGCCGCTGCCGAGCACCGCCACCATGTAGGTGAGGTTGACGATCGCGAGCGCGAAGCAGACGAGCCGCACCGGCTCGATCCCGGCCGGCTCGACCGCGCCGTCGGCAGCCGCGCAAGTGAGCGCGTGGTCAGTGAGCGCGTGGTCGGTGCTCGCGTGGTCGGTGAGCGGCGCGTCGACCAACGGCGTGACGGCCGTCGGCGCGGCGCTCGGCGGGGGCGAGACGGGGCTGCGGCCAGACGACGCGGACGGCGGGACGGCGGCGTCGATCGGAGCGGGAGCGGGCATCGCCGGCGCGGTCCTGAGCAGATAAAACGGGCGCTCGACCGGCGCAAAACGGGGCGGCGCGGCGCGGCGCTGCGGAGGATCCCCCCTCCGAATTGACGAAGGCTTAAGTCCTGCGCCGGCGCTTGCGACCGTGGTACTTATTGCGACGCGATATCCGGTGATGCACACTCGCCCGGCTTACGGGCGGACCGACTTCTCGACCGGCGGAGGAAGTGCCATGGCGGCCGTGACCCAGCTTCGATCGACCAACGAACCCAAGGACCTCTACGAGATCGGCGAAATCCCGCCGCTCGGGCATGTGCCGGCCAAGATGTATGCCTGGGCGATCCGCCGGGAGCGCCACGGCCCGCCGCAGGACGCCATGCAGGTCGAGGTGGTGCCGACCTGGCCGCTCGGCGACGAGGACGTGCTGGTCCACGTGATGGCGGGCGGCGTCAACTACAATGGCGTCTGGGCGGCGCTCGGCCAGCCGATCTCGCCGTTCGACGGCCACGGCGAGCCCTATCACATCGCCGGCTCCGACGCCTCCGGCATCGTCTGGGCGGTCGGCAGCAAGGTGCATCGCTGGAAGGTCGGCGACGAGGTGATCGTCCATTGTAATCAGGACGACGGCGAGGACGAGGAGTGCAACGGCGGCGACCCGATGTTCTCGCCCTCGCAGCGCATCTGGGGCTACGAGACGCCGGACGGCTCGTTCGCCCAGTTCTGCCGGGTGCAGTCGCGCCAGCTCCTGAAGAAGCCCGACCACCTCACCTGGGAGGAGGCGGCCTGCTACACGCTGACGCTCGCCACCGCCTATCGCATGCTGTTCGGCCATCCGCCCCACATCCTCAAGCCGGGCGACAACGTCCTCGTGTGGGGCGCCTCGGGCGGGCTCGGCGTGTTCGGCGTGCAGATCTGCGCGGCCGCCGGCGCCAACGCCATCGGCATCATCTCGGACGAGAGCAAGCGCGACTACGTGCTGCAGCTCGGCGCCAAGGGCGTGATCAACCGCAAGGACTTCAAGTGCTGGGGCCAGATGCCCCAGGTCAACACGCCCGAATACGCCGCCTGGGTGAAGGAGGCGCGGAAGTTCGGAAAGGCGATCTGGGACATCACCGGCAAGAAGGACGTCGACCTCGTGTTCGAGCATCCCGGCGAGTCGACCTTCCCGGTCTCCTGCCTGGTGGTGAAGCGCGGCGGCATGGTGGTGTTCTGCGCCGGCACCACGGGCTTCAACATCACGTTCGACGCCCGCTACGTCTGGATGCGGCAGAAGCGGGTCCAAGGCTCGCACTTCGCCCACCTCAAGCAGGCCTCGGCGGCGAACCAGTTCGTTCTCGACCACCGCATCGACCCGTGCATGAGCGAGGCCTTCTCCTGGAACGAGATCCCGCTCGCCCATCACATGATGTGGCAGAACCAGCACAAGCCCGGCAACATGGCCGTGATGGTCAACGCCCCGCAGAGGGGCCTGAAGACCTTCGAGGACGTGCTGGAGGCGGTGGGGCAGTAGGCGCGCTCTCGATCGCGCTGCGATCAGGCCGCACGATCAGGTCGATGAGGCCGTCATCTGCTCTCGATTGATTGGGCAGGGCGCCAGCGCTCCCCTCCTCCCATTCGGGCAGCGAATGGCGGGCGCGCCTACGGCGCGCCAAAGGGGTCGGGGTTGGTGGGGGGGCAGCAGCGGTGCGGCATGGTGCGGCACCATGAATGCCGGAGGAAAAAACCACGCCGCCGCGACACCCGCGTCGACCGCGCCAGAATCCTCCGTCGTGACATGACCGATACCTGCTCCTGAAGAGCGCGGCGACTCCGCTGATTGGATCGTCGGTCGCCGCGTGCCGTCATTCGCATCGTCCGTCTTTCAAACGACGTGCATTCGAGAACGCCGATTGCCCGTGACCGCGGCCACCCGTGTGTCGCCGCCGGAACAGTGCCATGGACCGTCCCGATCCCGATTTCGATCCCGTCCGCGAGGGCTTCGCCAAATGGGCGGCCGACTCGGCCTACATGCTCGATGCCTTCTGTGGCGTGATCGAGGAGTCGCGGCCGGCGACCGGGGTCGCCGAGTTCGTCCGCCGCTGCTTCGCCGACGGCGACGAGGCGCTGCCGCTCGGGCCGGTCCGCTCGGGCGCGGTCGAGCGTTGCGAGGCGCTGTCGATCGCCTTCCAGCTCCTCAACATCGTCGAGGAGAACACGGCCAACCAGATCCGCCGCCGCGCCGAGGCCCAGCGCCACGAGCGCGAGCGCGGCCTGTGGCGTCACGATCTCGGCGACCTTCTCGGCCGCGGTCACGACGAGGCGACGATCCGCGAGACGATCGCCGACACGGCGTTCGAGCCGGTGCTCACCGCCCACCCGACCGAGGCGAAGCGCTCGACCGTGCTGGAGCATCACCGCGCCGTCTATCTCCTGCTGCTGGAACGAGAGACCCGCTCGTTCACCGACATCGAGCGCGGCATCCACGCGCAGCGCCTGAAGGCGGCGCTGCAGCGGCTGTGGCGCACCGGCGAGATTCAGCTCGAGCGTCCGGCACTCGACAACGAGATCCGCACCGTCTTCCATTATCTGGAGCAGGTGTTCCCGGATGTCGTCGAGCTGCTCGACCTTCGCTTCCAGCAGGCCTGGCGCGACATCTTCGGGTCCGGCGCCGCGGCGCCGGCGCTGCCGCGGCTCGGCTTCGGCACCTGGGTCGGCGGCGACCGCGACGGCCATCCCGGCGTGACGCCCGAGGTGACGGTGCGGATGCTGGAGCGGCTGCGCGCCGGCGCGCTGCGTCTCCTGCAGACGCGGCTCGGCCAGCTCGCCCAGAAGATCAGTCTCGCGGCCGACGGCGAGGCGATCCCGTCCGGTCTTCGCGAACGTCTCGCGTCGACCGCTTCCTTGTTGGGCGAGTCGAGCCGCGCCGCGATCGCCCGCAATCCGCGCGAGCCGTGGCGGCAGATGGTGAACCTGATGATCGCGCGGCTGGAGCAGACCCGGCTCGGCCGCGACGCGCCGGGCGCCTACGCCGCGCCGGACGCGCTGGTCGAGGATCTGGTCGCGCTGGAGGCGGCGCTGGCCGAAGCCGGCGCCGCGCATGTCGCCGCGGCCGACGTACGGCCCGTCACGGCGCAGGTGCGGGTGTTCGGCTTCCACTTCGCCCGGCTCGACCTGCGCCAGAACAGCTCCTATCACGACCGCGCCATCGCCGGCCTGCTCGCCGCCGCCGGCCTGCCGCGCACCGACTATCCGGAGTGGAGCGAGGCCGAGAAGCTCGCCTTCCTGAACGCCGAGCTGAAGAGCCCGCGGCCGTTCACGGGCGTCCACACCCGGCTCGACGGCGAGGCCGACATGACGGTGCGGATGCTGCACGGGCTGCGCGGCCACATCGAGCGGCACGGCGCCGACGGCATCGGCCCGATGGTGGTCAGCATGACGCGCGGCGTCGCCGACCTGCTCGCCATGTATCTGCTCGCCCGCGAGGGCGGGCTGCTGGTCGAGACGGCCCTCGGCCCCGCCTGCATGCTGCCGGTGGTGCCGCTGTTCGAGACCATCGACGATCTTTCCGCCTGCGACACCATCCTGGACGGCTTCCTGTCACATCCCGTGACCAAGGCGACGCTGGAGCATATCCGCGTGCGGGACGGCCGGGCGACGCCGGAATGCGGCGTCACGCTCGGCTACAGCGACTCCAACAAGGACGGCGGGATTCTCGCGAGCCACTGGGGTCTGCATCGCGCCGAGGAGCGGCTCGCCGCCGTCGCGTGCGGGCACGGCGTGCGGATCGCCTTCTTCCACGGCCGCGGCGGCACCATCGGGCGCGGCGCCGGGCCGACGCATGCCTTCCTGGACGCGCTGCCGGCCGGCACCCTCCAAGGTCGGTTGCGGGTCACCGAGCAGGGCGAGATGATCGCCCAGCAATACGCCAACCGCGTCACCGCGACGTTCCATCTGGAGCGCTTTCTCGCGGGCGTCACCCGCACCTCGCTCCTGCATCGCGGCGGGCCGGTGCCGCCGCATCCGCTCCGCGACGTCTGGCAGGAGGTGGTGACGCGCAGCTACGAGGCGTACCGGACGCTGATCGGCGCCGACGGCTTCGTCGACTTCTTCCGCGCCGCGACCCCGATCGACGCCATCGAGCAGGCCCGCATCGGCTCGCGCCCGAGCCGCCGCACCGGCCGCACCGCGATCGCCGATCTGCGCGCGATCCCGTGGGTGTTCTCGTGGAGCCAGGCGCGCTTCCACCTGCCCGGCTGGTACGGCGTCGGCAGCGCCCTCGACGGGCTGCGCCGCGAGCGCCCCGACGACTTCGCGGCGATCCGGGCCGTGCTGCCGCGCTGGCGCTTTCTCGGCTACGTGCTCCACAATGTCGAGGCGAGCCTGATGATGGCGGACCCCGAGATCATGGGGCTCTACGCCGCGCTGGTCGAGGACGAGGCGCTGCGCGATCGCATCATGGCGACGATCCTGGCCGAGCACGCCCGCACCCGCGATGCCGTGGCGGCGCTGTTCGGCGCGCCCGTGGAGGAGCGCCGCCCGCGCATCCTGCGGATCACCCGGATGCGGGCGCGCGGTCTCGACTGGCTGCACCGCGAGCAGGTGCGCCTCCTGCGCCGCTACCGCGCCGCCCCCGACCCGAAGACACCCGACGCGGCGACGCTCGACGCGCTCCTGCTCACCGTCAACGCCATCGCCATGGGCCAGAAGACCACGGGGTGATCCGACATGCTCCGGCGGCGCATGCCGAGGGATGAAACGTCTCTCCCGATGCTCGGCCTCGCGCCCCGGACAAGGCGCGGCAGGCCGAAGGCCTGGCGCGTCGCAGAGCCGGGGCCCAGAGGCCGCACGACGGGCCGCACGACGGGCCGCACACGACGGGCCGCACGGCAAAGCGTTCGCCGGCCGCCTCGCTCGATCGCCCCTGGGTCCCGGTTCGCGGCGCGTCGCGCCGCGCCCGGGACACGAGGCCTTTGCCGAGGCGACGCAGCGGACCTGCGAGTGTCCGGCTCCCAGCCCCGACTTTCGGCGCGACGCAGCGTCGCGGGCTGGCACATTGCCTGCATGAGATTCGCCCGGCACAGGAGACCGCGTCACCCCCGGCGCAAGCCCTTCGGCCACAGGCAGTCCCGATGAACGCTCCCGCTCCGCTGCGCGACGAGTTCGCCAAATGGTCGGCCGACTTCGACGCCCTGCTCGACGTCTTCTGCGAGGTCGTCGAGGAGCACCGGCCGGCGGCCGGCGTCGCCGGCTTCGTGCGCGGCTGCTTCGAGGCGACCGACGGGCCGCTATCCGACGACGGCCGGGACGGCGCGCTCGCCCGCTGCCAGGCGCTGTCGATCGCCTTCCAGCTCCTCAACATCGTCGAGGAGAACACGGCGAACCAGATGCGCCGCCGCGCCGAGGGCCGCCGCCACGAGCGCGAGCCCGGCCTGTGGCGCCACGACCTCGGCGACCTGCAGGGCCGCGGCCACGACGAGGCGAGCATCCGCCGCACCATCGCGAACGCCTCGCTGGAGCCGGTGCTGACCGCGCATCCGACCGAGGCGAAGCGCGCCACCGTGCTGGAGCATCACCGCGCCCTCTACCTGATGCTACTCGAACGTGAGACCCGCTCGTTCACCGAGATCGAGCTCGGCATCTATCGCCGCCGCCTGCGCGCCGCCCTGCAACGGCTGTGGCGCACCGGCGAGATCCTCTTGGAGCGGCCCGACGTCGAGAGCGAGATCCGCACCGTCCTGCACTACATGGAGACGGTGTTTCCGGACGTCGTCGAGCTTTTGGATCTGCGCTTCCAGGAGGCCTGGAGCGACACGTTCGGCAGCCCCCCGCCGGCGCTGCCGCGGCTCGGCTTCGCGACCTGGGTGGGCGGCGACCGCGACGGCCACCCGTTCGTCACCACCGCGGTGACGATGGGCATGCTGACGCGGCTGCGCGCCGGGGCGCTCGCGCTCCTGCACGCCCGCCTCTCGGCGCTCGCGGTGCGCATCAGCCTCGCCGGCAACGGCGACGACGTGCCGGCGGCGCTGCGCCGCCGCCTCGACGAGACCGCGGCGCTGATCGGCCCCGAGAGCGGCGCGGCACTCGCCCGCAACCGCGGCGAGCCGTGGCGCCAGATGGTGAACCTGATCCTCATGCGGATCGCGCGCACCCGCGACCACGCCGCCGGCGGCTACGAGGCCGCGGCCGAGCTGGTCGCCGACCTGGAGGTCCTGGAGGCGGCCGTGAGCGAGGCCGGCGCGCCCGACATCGCCACCACGGACGTGCGGCCCGTGACGGCGCAGGCGCGCGTCTTCGGCTTCCATTTCGCCCGTCTCGACGTCCGCCAGAACTCCGCCTTCCACGACCGCGCCGTCGCCGGCCTGCTCGCCGCCGCCGGCCATCGCCGCACCGACTATCCGGACTGGAGCGAGGCCGAGAAGCTCGCCTTCCTGGAGCGCGAGCTGACCAGCCCCCGCCCGTTCACGGGCGACCACACGTCGCTCAGTGGCGAGGCCGAGGCGACCGTGTCGCTTCTGCGCGCGCTGCGCCGCCATCTCCTCGCGCACGGGCCGGACGGGCTCGGCCCGCTGGTGATCAGCATGACGCGCAGCGTCTCGGATCTGCTCACGCCCTATCTGCTGGCGCGCGAGGCCGGCCTGCTGATCGAGACGCCGCAAGGGCCGGCCTCGATGATCCCGGTGGTGCCGCTGTTCGAGACCATCGCGGACCTGGCCCGCTGCGACACCATCTTCGACGCCTTCCTGGCGCATCCGATCACCCGCGCGACGCTCACTTATCTGCGCCTGCGCGACGGCAAGGCGGTGCCGGAATGCACCGTGATGCTCGGCTACAGCGACTCCAACAAGGACGGCGGCATTCTGGCCAGCCATTGGGGCCTGCATCTCGCCGAGGAGCGGCTCGCCGCGGTCGGCAGGGCGCATGGCGTGCGGGTCGAGTTCTTCCACGGCCGCGGCGGCACCATCGGCCGCGGCGCCGGGCCGACGCACGCCTTCCTCGACGCGCTGCCGCCCGGCAGCCTGACCGGACGGATGCGCGTCACCGAGCAGGGCGAGGTGATCTCGCAGCAATACGCCAACCGCGTCACCGCGACGTTCCATCTCGAGCGGCTGCTCGCCGGCGTGGTGCGCACGACGATGCTGCACGCCGCCGGCCCGGTGCCGCCGCACCCGCTGCGCGGCCTGTGGCAGGAGGTGGTGGACGAGAGCTTCACGGCCTATCGGCGCCTCGTCGAGACCGACGGCTTCATCGACTTCTTCCGCGCCGCGACGCCGATCGACGCCATCGAGCAGGCCCGCATCGGCTCGCGGCCGAGCCGCCGCACCGGCCGCGCGACGCTCGCCGATCTGCGCGCCATCCCGTGGGTGTTCTCGTGGAGCCAGGCGCGCTTCCATCTGCCCGGCTGGTACGGGGTCGGCAGCGCCATCGCGTGGCTGCAACGCGAGCGCCCCGACGGCTTCGAGCAAATCCGGACCGTGCTGCCGCGCTGGCGCTTCCTCGTCTACGTGCTCCACAATGTCGAGGCGAGCCTCCTCATGGCAAACCCCGCCATGATGACGCTCTATGCCTCGCTGGTCGAGGACGAGGCACTGCGTGACACCATGATGGCGAGCATCGTCGAGGAGCACGAGCGCACCCGCGCCGCCGTCGCGGCGCTGTTCCCGGCCCCGCCCGAGGAGCGCCGGCCGCGCTTCCTGCGCACCATCGAGATGCGGGCCCGCGGCCTCACCTGGCTGCATCACGAGCAGGTGCGCCTGCTGCGCCGCCACCGCGCCGCCCCCGACGAGGCGACGCTCGACGCTCTCCTCCTCACCGTCAACGCCATCGCGATGGGCCAGAAGACCACGGGGTGAGGAGCGGGTTCGTCATTCCGGGGCGGCGCGTCAGCGCCGAACCCGGAATCCAGCCGCGAGTCCAGAGATTGCCGCTGGATTCCGGGTTTGCGGCTTCGCCGCGCCCCGGAATGACCGGCGACTGATCAACCGAACCTCGAAGCTCACCCCTTCGGAAACCCGAAAAACTCGGTCGGGTTGTCGACCAGCATCAGCTGGCGGGTGCGCTCGTCCTCGGCGATCTGCGGGATCAGGTCGACGAGCTCGCCGTCGTTGGGCATGAAGCGCGAGATGTTGGGGTGCGGCCAGTCGGTGCCCCACAGGACGCGCTGCGGCGCGTGCCGGGCCAGCGCGCGGGCGAGCGCGACCGCGTCGGCGAAGGGCGGGCCGGCCCGCGAGATGCGGTCGACCCCGGACAGCTTCACCCAGATGGTGCCGCGGTCGAGCAGCCGCTTGAGCGCCCCGAAGGCGAAGCCCGACGTGCCCTCGGCGACGTCGACGCGGCCGACATGGTCGATCACCACCTTGGCCTTGATCGACGTGATCAGGTCGAGGCTGTCGAGCAGCTCCTTGCCGGTGACGTGGACCTCGACGTGCCAGCCGAACGGCGCGACCTTCTCCATCACGGCCTTCATCCCGTCGAGCGACGGCCGGCCGCCGAGATGGGACAGGAAGTTGAAGCGCACGCCGCACACGCCGGCCGCGTCCAGGCGTGCGATCTCGTCGGCCGGCGTGTCGGGATCGAGCAGCGCGACACCCCGATAGCGCCCGTCCGTGGTCGCCAGGAGATCGAGCAGCGCCCGGTGGTCGGTGCCGTGGCAGGTCGACTGCACGAAGACGCCACGCTCGAAGCCGAGGAAGCGGTGCAGCGCCAGCAGCGTCTCCTTCGGCTGGTCGTGCGGCGTGAACGGCCGCTTCGGCGCATAGGGGAACACGTCCCCCGGGCCGAAGACGTGGAAATGCGAGTCGCAGGCGCCTTGCGGCGGGACGTAGGTGGGCTTTCTCGGATGAGGATCGGGCGGCGGGCAGGTCGGCTCCGGGCTCGGCTGTCGGACCGCATTGGTCGTCGGACTCATGCTCGCCTCCCGCAGGTTGGCGGCTCGTATCGGCCGTCCTGATAGGAGCATACCCCAGAACGGCTGGTCCGGCGACGGCATCGCGCCCTTGGCGAGTGGACTTTCGGTCGCGGTCGGCGCGACCCGGCGCGTGACGTTTTCTCACACCGCGGCGATCGGAGACGCATTGGCCGAGTTCGGCCCGACAGGCGCGAACGCCGCCCTCATGGTGAGGAGCGCTCCGAAGGAGCGCGTCTCGAACCATGCAGCCCGGACGGCCCTTTCGACGTCATCGCCGGGCTTCGACCCGGCGATCCATCTCTCCGCGACAAAGCACTTCTTCGGCGAAGCTGATGGATGCGCGGGTCGAGCCCGCGCATGACGAGTCCCGGTTCGTGCCGACCCGCGTCACATCTGCACGCCCTTGTCGGCGAAGTACTTCAGCGCGCCGGGGTGCCAGGGGATCGAGGAATTGGCCTTGAGCTGGTTCTTGTAGTCGATGCTCGCGGCCTCCTTGTGGACGGCCACGAGGTCGGGCTTCTTGTCGAAGATCGCCTTGACGATGTCGTAAGCCATCTGGTCCGTCATCTTGTCGCTGGTGACCAGCACGTTCCACACCACCGAGATCTTGTTGTCCTTGTCCTGGCCCGGATAGGTGCCGGCCTTGATGGTGTCGGCCGCGTAGAGCTTGCCGTGCTTGGCGTTCATCTTGTCGACCACCTCCGAATGGTCGATCATCTTGATCTTGACGCCCGGGGTCGCGCCGAGATCCGTCACGGCGGCGGTCGGCAGGCCGCCGACCCAGAAGAAGGCGTCGATCTTGCGATCCTTGATGGCGTTGACCGACTCGGCGACGCCGAGCCGCTCGCGCTTCATGTCCTTGTCCTTGTCGAGCCCGGCCGCCTCGATGACGCGGAACGCCATCACCTCGGTGGCGCTGCCGGGTGAGCCGGTGGAGACGCGCTTGCCCTTGAGGTCGGCCATCGTCTCGATGCCGGTGCCCTCGACCGTCACGACATGCATGCGGTTCGGGTAGAGCACCAGGAGGGTGCGGACGTCGATCTTGTTGCCCTTGAACTTGTCCTGGCCCTGCAGTGCGTCGAGCGCCGCGTCGGCCATCGAGAAGCCGACCTCGCTCTGGCCGGAGCCGATCAGCTTGAGATTGTCGACCGAGCCGCCCGTCACCTCGGCGGTCGCCTGGACGTCGGGCAGCGTCTTCGACAGCACGGCGGCGAGCCCGCCGCCCATCGGATAGTAGACGCCGCCGGTGCCGCCGGTGCCGATCGCGATGGTCTTCTGCTGGGCGACCGCGGTGCCGGCGGCGACGAGCGCGAGCGCCGCCGCACCGGCGACGGCGCGGCGGAGTGTCAGGCGGCGGATTTTGATCGTCATGGCGTTCTCCCTTGATGGTCAGGCTTCTTCCGTCGTCTGTCGCGACGGCATTCAGGTGGTCTCATGCAGGCGGCTTCATGCGAGCAGAGCGGTGTCCACCGACGTCGACCCACACTCCGTTCGTTCCCGCGCACGCGGAAATCCAGGGCGTCACGTTCTGCGGCCGCTGGGTCCCCGCCTTCGCGGGAACGAGCGGACCTCGGGGCCGACTTTGACACTGCCGACACAGCTCGATCACGCATGCGCCTGCGCCCGCGTCCTGATCTGCACGAAGAGTAGCAGAGCCACGAGCGCGAGACCAAGCCAGGCGGGCTGCGGCACATCGATACCGAGCGCCCATTCGGTCGCTCCCTCGAGCAGGCTCGGGAACACCAGCAGGAGCCCGGCGAGCGTCCACACCGCCCGCTCGACGCCGGCGACGCGCCGCATCGCGAAGCCTTGCGCCGCCACCGCGAGCGCACCGAGCCCGACCGCGGTCTTCACCGCGATCAGCACGACGTCGATCCAGGTGCCGCCCTTCGGCACCGTCATCAGGAGCCCGACGCCGAACGGGTCGAGGATGAAGACGAACGGCACCAGGAAGGCCGGCAGCGTGTATTTCCACGCCTGCAGGGTGGTGCGGTAGGGATTGCCGCCCGTGATGGCGGCGGCCGCGAACGGCGACAGCGCGGTCGGCGGCGACACCTCGGACAGCACCGCGTAGTAGAAGATGAACATGTGCGCGGCGAAGTCCGGCACGCCGAGCTTGATCAGCGCCGGCGCCGCGATGACGGCGCAGATGATGTAGGAGGCCGTCACCGGCACGGCGAGGCCGACGATCCACACGATCAGGGCCGTGTAGAGCGCGGTGAGGAGCAGGCTGTTGCCCGCATAGGCGAGCACGATCGAGGAGAACTTCAACCCGAGCCCGGTCAGCGTGACGACGCCGACGATGATGCCGGCGCTGGCGCAGGTGGTCGCCGCGTTGAGCACGCCGATCGTGCCGTCGGCCAGCGCCTTGACGAGCTTCCTCGGCCACAGCGCCGTCTCGGGGCGCAGGAACGACAGGCCGAAGGCGAGCAGCGTCGACCAGAACACCGACAGCATCGGCGAGAAGCCGGCCACCATGAAGCCGATCACGGCGATCAGCGAGACGAAGTGGAAGCCGTAGCGCCACAGCATCTGCGGGATGGTGAGGGACGTGTCGTAGGGCACCGTGCGGGCGCCGAACTTCTTCGCGTCGAGCTCCACCATGAACAGGAGAGACAGGTAGTAGAGGGCGGTCGGGATGATCGCCATCCAGATCACGTCGAGATAGCTGATCTTCAGGAACTCGGCGATCAGGAAGGCGGCGGCGCCGAGCACGGGCGGCGACAGGATCGCGCCCAGCCCCCCGGCCGCGAGCAGGCCGCCCGCGGCATTCCGCTCGAAGCCGGCGCGCGCCATCATCGGATAGGCGACGGCGCCGATCGTCACCGTGGTGGCGACGCCGGAGCCGGACGGGCCGCCGAGCAGGAACGAGGAGAGCACCACGGTGCGGCCGGCGCTGTTCGGCTTGCCGCCCATCACGGCGAGCGAGAAGTCGATGAAGAACTTTCCGGCGCCGGAATGCTGCAGGAAGGCGCCGTAGATCGTGAACATGATGATCAGGCTCGACGACACGTCGACGGCGACGCCGAAGATGCCCTCGAGCGTGATGAACAGGTGCCCGACCAGCCGCGTGAAGGTGTAGCCGCGATGCGTCCAGGGCGGCGGCAGCTCGGGCCCGATCAGCGCGTAGACAATGAACAGGATCGCCACCACGGGCATGATCCAGCCGGTGGTGCGGCGCGTCGCCTCGAGCAGCAGGACGATGAAGATCACGCCGAGAATCACGTCGAGCCGGTCCGGCACGGCGGCCCGATCGGTGAACGCCTCGCCGCCCAGCAAGGCGTAGCCGAGAATGCCGACGCAGGCCGCGGCGGCGAGCACGTCCCACCAGCGGATGGCGTTGCGGAAACGCGTCGCGAGCGGGAACAGGAGAAAGCCCAGCACCAGCACGAAGCCGACATGGACGTAGCGCAGCTCCTGGGTCGGCACGATGGCGTAAGCCGCATAGAGGTGGAACAGCGTCGAGACGACCGCGATCGTGGTGACGATCAGGCCGGCGCGGCCTGACAGCCGGTTCGCCGCGCCCTCCTCCTGCTCGATATAGGCCTCGGCCTTGCGCAAGGCCTCGTCCGAGATGGCGCCCTGGGTGGTGAGACGGACGTCGGGCAGCGCCGAGTCGACCGGCGCGGGACGGCCCGAGGAGCCCGGCACGTAGCCGGGCGGTGGCTCCAGCGGCCGGAACGGATGGTCGGCGCCGTAGGCGTGGCTCGACGCGGCGGAGGGCGTCGAGGCCGGTGTCGATGGCGGGGTCGCCCCGGCGGGCGTGGTCGACGGAGGTGGTGCAGCGGGCGTCGTCCCCGCCGGTGTCGCGGCGGTCGTAGGCTGCTCGGCGGGCGCCCCATCCTGCTCCCGGTCACGACGAGACTGCGGCGCGCCGGGCGCGCCGGTCCGCTGGTCCACCATGCGCATGTCCTGCCCTGGGCCGCCCGGACGGGCAGCCGTCACGACGGGCTCTGCGGCCCGCTTCGACCGGAAGCCTCACAGGCCCGCGCGGGAATGTCCAGTGGGACGAACGGATGACGGGAGCACGCGGTGGGCGAGACGGGCGAGACGGGGCCGCCGCACCGCGGCGGCGTCTTCCCTCTCCCCGCACGCGCTGTCTTCCCTCTCCCCGCCGCGCGGGGAGAGGTTCGCCCCCTGTGCGGGGAGAGGTCGTCTGCCGAAGCAATAAAGACTCGCGGAAGCTGTAGAGAGAGGCGTCGCGCCGTCAGATCCGCTCCGGCCGCGCCACCGGGCGACCGTCCTCGCGTGTCACGCGGATGGCGAAGTCGTAGCGGCCGATGTCGAGGCAGATGTCGAGGTCGCCGGGATGCATGTGGGCGACCTCGGGGTCGCGGAACTCGGCGATCTGGCCGCCGGCGAGGATCAGGTCGCGCACCGCGGCGACCGCGCCGGGGCGGCCCTCCAGCAGGTTGCGCAGATGGATGGCGCAGACCTCGTCCTCGTCGGTGCGCTCGCGGCCGGCCCGGCCCATGGCGACCAGCGTCGTGCGGGCCGGTGCGCCGGCCAGCACGGCGCGCGCCGTCGCCGGCGCCGTCACCAGGGCCCCGGCATAGAGGCGGTCCGCCCCGCCGAGCGCGGCGACGATCCCCTGCGTGCCGGCGCTGGTGCGCTGGACGATGGTGCGGCCGGTGACCTCGCGCTGCGACGCCTCGTAGGGGGAGTTGCCGAGGTCGAAGCCCGGCACCTTCACGCCGTCGATCTCGCCGATGACCAGGCTGCCGACGCCGGCGTCGCGCAGCGCGAAGGCGGCGTCGACCGTCTCGGTCATCACGATCTTGTCGGCGCCGCGGGAGAACAGCACGGCCGCCGTGGTGAAGGCGCGGAACACGTCGATGACGACGACGGTCCCGGTGGCGCGGCGAGCCCCCTCGAGCAGGCTGTCGATGACGATCTGCACGCGAAGAGCCCCCCGCCCCGTCGCCCGTCCATGCGTCCGCCTATTCGTCCGTCCGACCGACCGGCCGTGGCCGGTCGATCGTCGCATCGGTCGTCGCGTCCGCGGACGCGGTCGCGGCGCCTACTTCTTGGCCGGCGCGGCGTTCGGGGTCGGCGCCGGAGCGGGAGCCGGAGCCGGAGCAGCGCCGGCCGCCGGAGCGGCAGCCGGGGACGGGCTGGCCTCGGGCTTGTCCATCCGCTCGATCTTGGCCTCCTGGCGCAGCTTGTTCAGGAGCTCGATCTGCGCCTTGCGGGTCACGAAGGTCTCGATCTGGTCCTTCACCTGCTCGAAGGGGGGCGCGGCGCGCTTGCGCTTGTCCTCGAGCTTGATCAGGTGCCAGCCGAACGCGGTCTTCACCGGCTCGGAGACCTGGCCCTTGTCGAGCTTGAAGGCGGCCTCGGAGAACTCCGGCACCATCTGGTCCTTGGTGAACCAGCCGAGATCGCCGCCGTCGGCCTTGCCGGGCGGATCCTCGGTGAGCTCCTTGGCGAGCGTCGCGAAGTCCTCGCCCTTCTTGATCCGGGCGAGCGTCTCCTTGGCCTTCGCCTCGGCCGCGGCGGCCGCCTTCTGGTCGCTCGCGTCGGCGACCCGGAACAGGATGTGGCGCGCATGCGCCTCCTGCTCCTCGCCCATCTGCTTCACCGCCTCCTGATAGACGTGCTGCATCGCGTCGGCGGTGGCGCCGGCCTGGCCGACGTCGCGCAGCATGGTCTCCATCAGGGCCTTGTTGCGCACATAGGCGAGGCGCTTCTTGAAGTCGGCCGTGTCCTGGACCTTCTTGGCCTCGGCCGCCTTGGCGAGCAGCATCATGTCGGTCAGGTAGTTGACCAGCCAGTCGCGCTTGGCCTCCGGGGTGCCGGCCGGGATGTTGGAGCCGACGTCCTCCTCGGCGAGCGCGAGGTCGCTCTGCCGGATCTCGGTGCCGTCGATCTTCGCCACCACCGGATCCTGCGCCGGCGCACTCTGGCCGGCGGCCGGGGCGGGCGCCGTCGCCGGGGTCTGGGCGACGGCCGGGCCGGCCACCAGCGCCGCGGTCACGAGGAGAGCCGTCCCGATACGGGCACGGCGACGCGCCGGGCAGCCCGGACGCGCGGATGAGCTTTGCGTAATCATCGAGAATCCTTGGGAAAGACGGGCTTTCGCACCCGCCGTGACGGCCCCGCACCCTCGCCCAACGCGCTGCGGTTGGCAACCGGAAGGTCTGCTATCGGCAAACGACGGCATGATTGCGGCACGGACGATGACACGTTCGTCATGACAAAGCCTTGAGCGGCAAGGCCCGAGCCGCTTTTCGCCGGGTCCGGGCCGGATTGACAAGGCCCGGACCCCCTCCTATCTGTGCACCGCTCGCCGGTGTAACCCGTGGGATGTGCGACGTCGCGCGTCCGCGTCTTTTCCCCCGATGGCGCCGTGAACGCGGGCTGCTCCGGGCCACAGCGGGTCGCCCGGCGCATCCGGACGGGCCCGCATTCTCCTCGGGGCCGGAACCACCCGAGGCCTAAAGAAAGGACCTCCGGGATGTTCGGCGCTGTCGTCCGCAAGCTGTTCGGTAACGCGAACGACCGGCGCATCCGCGCCTACCGCCCCCGGGTCGACCAGATCAACGCGCTCGAGCCCGAGCTCGCGGCCCTCTCCGACGAGGCGCTGCGCGCCCGCACCGACGCCTTCCGCAAGGAGCTCGCCGCGGGCAAGACGCTCGACGACATCCTGGTGCCGGCCTTCGCCACCGTGCGCGAGGCGGCCAAGCGCACGCTGGGCCAGCGCCACTTCGACGTGCAGCTGATCGGCGGCATGGTGCTGCACGAAGGCGCCATCTCCGAGATGAAGACCGGCGAAGGCAAGACGCTCGTCGCCACCCTCGCCGTCTACCTCAACGCGCTCGCCGGCCGCGGCGTCCACGTCGTCACGGTCAACGACTATCTGGCCAAGCGCGACTCCGAGTGGATGGGCCAGATCTACAAGTTCCTCGGGCTCACGGTCGGCGTCATCGTCCACGGCCTCGACGACGAGCAGCGCAAGGAGCAGTACGCCTGCGACGTCACCTACGGGACCAACAACGAGCTCGGCTTCGACTATCTGCGCGACAACATGAAGTACCGGCTGGAGGACATGGTCCAGCGCGGACACGTCTACGCGATCGTCGACGAGGTCGACTCGATCCTGATCGACGAGGCGCGCACGCCGCTGATCATCTCCGGCCCGCTCGACGACCGCTCCGAGTTCTACAACACGATCGACACCTTCATCCCGCGGCTCGGCAAGGAGGACGTCGAGATCGACGAGAAGCAGCGCACCGTCGTCATGACCGAGATCGGCATGGAGAAGATGGAGCGCATGCTGCGCGAGGCCGGCCAGCTCAAGAGCGACTCGCTCTACGACGTCGAGAACGTTTCGGTCGTCCATCACGTCAACCAGGCGCTGCGCGCCCACAAGCTGTTCCAGCGCGACAAGGACTACATCGTCCGCAACGGCGAGGTGGTCATCATCGACGAGTTCACGGGCCGCATGATGCCGGGCCGGCGCTTCTCGGAGGGCCTCCACCAGGCGCTCGAGGCGAAGGAGCGCCAGCCGGTCCAGCCCGAGAACCAGACGCTCGCCTCGATCACGTTCCAGAACTACTTCCGCATGTACGAGAAGCTGGCCGGCATGACCGGCACGGCACAGACCGAGGCGGACGAGTTCCTCGACATCTACAATCTCGAGGTCGTCGAGGTGCCGACCAACCTGCCGATGCAGCGCATCGACGACGACGACGAGGTCTACCGCACCGCCGCCGAGAAGAACCGCGCGATCCTGACCCTGATCGAGGACTGCAAGGCGCGCGGCCAGCCCGTGCTGGTCGGCACGACGTCGATCGAGAAGTCCGAACAGCTCGCCGACATGCTGCGCGCCAAGGGCTGGGAGGCGCACGACTTCTCCGACCCGAACGCCTTCGCGGCGCTGTATTCGGGCGACGAGGGCGCCACCAAGGCCAAGGTGTTCGCCATCCTGAACGCGCGCTATCACGAGCAGGAGGCCTATATCGTGTCGCAGGCCGGCGTGCCCGGCGCCGTCACGATCGCCACCAACATGGCCGGCCGCGGCACCGACATCCAGCTCGGCGGCAACGCCGACATGCGGGTCCGCCAGGAGCTCGCCGACGTCGCCGACGAGGCCGAGCGCCACGCCCGCATCGAGGAGATCAAGGCTCAGGTGACGCGCCTGAAGGAGAAGGCGCTCGCCGCCGGCGGCCTGTTCGTGCTCGGCACCGAGCGGCACGAGTCGCGCCGCATCGACAACCAGCTGCGCGGCCGCTCCGGCCGCCAGGGCGACCCCGGCCACTCCAAGTTCTTCCTGTCGCTCGAAGACGACCTGATGCGCATCTTCGGGTCGGACAAGCTCGACGGCATGCTGCAGAAGCTCGGCCTGCGCGAGGACGAGGCGATCGTCCATCCGTGGATCAACAAGGCGCTGGAGAAGGCGCAGCAGAAGGTCGAGGCGCGCAACTTCGACCTGCGCAAGAACCTCCTCAAGTTCGACAACGTGATGAACGACCAGCGCAAGGTCATCTTCGAGCAGCGCATCGACTGGATGCGCGACGAGGTGACCAACGAGGTCGTCACCGACATGCGCCGCAGCGTCGTCGACGACCTGGTCGGCAAGCACGTCCCCGAGAATGCCTATCCGGAGCAGTGGGACACGCCCGGCCTGGAGGAGGAGCTCAAGCGCGTGCTCGGCCTCGACCTGCCGGTGCACGACTGGGCCAAGGAAGAGGGCATCGCCGACGAGGAGCTGACCGCCCGCATCGAGCGCAAGGCGGACGAGCACATGGCAGCCAAGGCGGCCCAGTGGGGCCCCGACGTGCTGCGCTACGTCGAGAAGTCGATCCTCCTGCAGTCGCTCGATCATCTGTGGCGCGAGCATCTCGTGATGCTCGACCATCTGCGCAACGTCGTCGGCCTGCGCGGCTACGCCCAGCGCGACCCGCTCAACGAGTACAAGGCCGAGGCCTTCGCCTTGTTCGAGGCGATGAGCCAGAACCTCCGCGAGGCCGTGACGTCGCAGCTGATGCGGGTCGAGATCGTCCAGCAGCAGCCCGACGAGGCGCAGCTCCCCTACATGGAGGCGACCAAGCTCGACCCCTCCACGGGCGAGAACGAGTTCGCGCCGGCCGAGGTCGGCGTCCTGCTCGGCAGCCGCCAGGACGGCGACACCGTCGCGGCCGCGGCGCGCGATCCCAAGAACCCCGCCACCTGGGGCAAGGTGGGCCGCAACGAGGCCTGCCCGTGCGGCTCGGGCAAGAAGTACAAGCACTGCCACGGCCGCTACGCCTGACCGCCATCCGGGCGATCCGCCCGGAGACGACCCGGCCGGAGTAGACCCGGCCGGCGACGGCTACGCGGCGGCGCCGAGCGTCTCGGCCCGCAGGCGGAACAGCCGGGCGAGCGGGCTCTCCGGCTTCGCCGCGGTCCGCTCGGCCGCCAAGGCCGCCGCCAGCCCGCCGTCGCCCGCCCGCAGCGCCGCCTCGATCAGGGTCAGGTCGATCACGTCGCGCTGGGCGTGGCTGCCGCCGAACCGATGGGCGATGCCGCGCACGGTACGCAACAGCCGCACCGTCTCGGCGAAGCGCCCCTCGCCGAAGGCGACGATCGCCTCCGTCACGGGCCGACCGACCTCGCGCGTGAACGCCGCGTTGTCGCCCGGCCCCGCCATGGCGACGCGCTGCGCCTCCATCACGCGCGCCGCCGAGTCCGGGCGGCCGGCACCGACGAAGGCCATCACGGCGTGCACGTCGTTGAAGGCGTAGAGCCCGGCACCGGCGACCGGCTCCCAGGCGTCGGCGAGAACGGCGAAGCGGTCCCCGACATCGATGCCACGAAGATGCAGGCGCCACAGCATCGCCGAGGCGTCGATCATCTCCAGGATCAGGGTCGCCTGCCCGCCCCGGATCGGGCCGTCATAGAGGGCCTTGACGGCATCGATCTCGCCCCGCTCCAGGTGATAGAGCGCGAGGTGCCACCAGTTGTGCACGGCCAGGAAGCTGCCGTCCGACCAGGCGTCCGGCCGGCGCCGCATCCAGGCGATGCCCTCCTCGGTGCGGCCCTGCATCTCCATCACATGGGCGACGGCGTGCTGGGCCCAGGCGTCGCGCGGCTCCGTCTCGACGGCGGCCCGGCCGGCCCGCTCGGCCTCGGCATAGGCGCCGGTCTCCTCCAGCCCGAAGGCCGCCATGCCGAGCACGGCGTGATGCTGGGGCACGGCCGGCGACCAGGCCGGCCGGGCGCGGGCGATGCGGTCGCGCAGCATGCGGGAGTCGCCGCGGAAGAAGTCGAGCTGGTGGCCGGCGAACAGCGCGAGGAGGTCGCGCGGATGCGCGATGGTGACGTCCTCCAGCACGCGCGCTGCCGCGTGCCAGCGGCCGTCGACGAGATGGGCGAGCGCCGCGACATGGCCGCGCTCCTGCGCGGTCGCCGCCCGGTCGGCGACGCCGGCGAGCGCGGCGCGTGCCACCGGCAGGCCGGCCGGCTCGGTGCCGAGCAGATGCAGCCACGCCTTCAAGGCGTGCGCCATCACGAAATCCGGGCTGTCGGTGAGGGCCGCGTCGACGGTCGCCACCGGGTCGTCGCGCAGCAGCACGAGCTGCTGCACGGCGGCGTCGTAATGGCGCGCGGCGGGGGCGCTCGCTCCGGTCAGGCGGTGGCCACGGATGTCCGTCACGATCATGGGGGTGCCTCCCGGCGCGACGCGCCGCTGGTGTCGTGCGAAAAAACGGCCTGGACCCTATCGGCCCGTCCGTCGCGGCATCAGTGAACCCGTGGTGCGGCCCGGTTCACGAAGGCGTCAGTCCTGATTTCAACCGCTTATGGCGCAAGTGCGCGGGGCCGGACCGACCCGCGCCGGCCCCCCCGCCGACAAGACCGTACCCGTGGTACAGTTCGCGATCGCCGCGAACCGGAGCCCCCGCCGATGTCGACCGCGATGCCCCAGCCGCGCCCGCGCCGCCGCGGCGAGACCCGCGAGCGTCTCCTCGCCGCCGCCGAGGCCGCCGTGCTGGCGAAGGGCTTCGCCGCCACCTCGATCGACGAGCTGATCGCGGCGACGGGCCTGACCAAGAGCGGCTTCTTCTATCATTTCAAGGACAAGGGCGAGCTCGCCAAGGCCCTGCTGCGGCGCTATCTGGAGCGCGACGAGGAGATCCTGGACGGCCTGTTCGCCCGCGCCGACGCGCTCAGCGACGACCCGCTGCACGGCTACCTGATCTTCCTGAAGCTGTTCGCCGAGATGCTGGCCGATCTGCCGGGCGCCCATCCGGGGTGCCTCGCGGCGTCCTATTGCTATCAGGAGCAGCTCTTCGACCAGGAGATCCGCGACCTCAACCGCGCCGGCGTGCTGGCCTGGCGGGCGCTTCCGCGCCCGCCTCGACCGTATCGCCGAGCGGACGCCGCCGCGGCTGCCGACCGACCTGGACGCCGTCGCCGACATGGCGGCGACCCTGGTGGAGGGCGGCATCGTGCTGGCGAAGCTGCTGCGCGAGCCGGCCGTGCTGCCCGGCCAGGTGCTCGCCTATCGCGACTACGTCCGGCTCCTGTTCGGAGCGGCGTGATCGCCGTCACTCCTCGGCCGCTGCCGCGGCGGCGGCCGGCTCGGCGGGGTCCGTCTCGGCCTCGGCGTCGGGCTCCTCGGTCGGAGCGGGCTTGGCCGGCTTGGTGTCCGGCTTGACGTTGGGCTTGGCCGGCGGCTTCCAGGAGGCGTCGCGCACCTCCCATTTGCACAGCTTGGTGCCGCTGCGCCGCTCGGCGAGATCGAGATGCACGTGGCTCTCGTGGTAGCCGTCCGAGCCCGGCCCGAGCACGGTCATGAACCGCCCGCAGACCGACTCGGCGAGCGCCGTGCGCACGCCCTTGTCGGCCAGGTGGTCGGTCAGCACCAGATTGCGGCCGCCGCCGAAGCTGACGGCCCGCACGTCGATCGCGTTGCCGGTGCCGTGCTCGCTCATCTTGGCGCCGACGACGCGGTTGCGGGTGCGGCACTCGGTCGAGGAATCGACCAGGAGACCCGTGACCGGGCCGGACGACGCGGTCAGCGCCACCACGTCCTCGCGCACCCATTGGGCGAAGGCCTCGGCCATCGTGCAGCGCAGCCGCGTCTGCGGCTGGAACGGCGCGTGGATCGCGATGCGGCCGCCGCCCGGCAGCCGGATCGCGGTGAGCTTGACGAGCTCGCGCGTCTCGCAGCCGGCCGGGCCGAGCACAGGCGGCTCGGGCTCCGCCTCGGCGAGGCCGGCGAGCCGGGCGAGGCAGGCGGTCTGGGCGGCGTCGCGCTCCGGATCGCCCACCGGTCCGGGGATCGGCAGTCCGGCCTCGTCGCGCGGCGGCCCCGGCCGCGGCAGCGGCGCCGTGACGGGCAGGCCCGCGGGCAACGGCGGCGGCGCGGGCGGCAAGATGATGGTGGTGGAGGCGGAGGCCGGCTGAAAACCCTGCCCTGGCGCGGCGGCCGGCCGCGGCCGCGGCAGCGGCACGGCGGCCCGGTGCGGCATGGGCATGCGCGCCGGCGCGGCGGCCGATGATGATGGGGCTGACGATGATGGGGCTGACGACGACGAGGCGGACGGCGCCACGGTGCCGCGCGGCAGTGGGGGCGCAGCCGACGGCGCGCCTTCGGGCGCCGCGACCGCCACACCGGCCGCGGCGGCCAGAATCATCGCCGCCAATGCAGACCCTCGCATGCGCCCTCGCCGTCCCGCCCGCCGCCGAAGCCGGCCGGCCCCCGTCGCGCCGCAGCCGGCGCCAGAGCGGTCTCGGGCGCCATTGTGGCGGCAGCGGGACGCGCGTTCGCGGGCCCGCCCTGCAAGGGGCGTCGCCTCGCCCGGACGGGCGAGTGCCCCTCCTTACGGGCGAGGCTCAGCCGCGCGCGTCGGCGGCGACCGGGCGCCAGACCAGGAGGCGGCGCTCGATCATGCTGACCAGGATGTCGATGACGATGACGAAGGCGGCCAGCACCGTCATGCCGGCGAACACGCCGGCGACGTCGAACACGCCCTCGGCCTGCTGGATCAGGTAGCCGAGGCCGGCCGCCGAGCCGAGATACTCGCCGACCACGGCGCCGACCACGGCGAAGCCGACCGAGGTGTGCAGCGACGAGAACATCCACGACAGCGCCGACGGCCAGTAGACGTGACGCATCAGCTGGCGCTCGCTCATCCCCAGCATGCGGGCGTTGGCGAGCACGGTCGGGCTCACCTCCTTGACGCCCTGATAGACGTTGAAGAACACCACGAAGAACACCAGCGTGACGCCGAGCGCCACCTTCGACCAGATGCCGAGCCCGAGCCACAGTGCGAAGATCGGCGCCAGCACGACGCGCGGCAGCGCGTTCATCATCTTCACGTAAGGATCGAACACGGCGGCGATCAGCGGCTTCCTGGCGAACCAGAAGCCGACCAGCACGCCGCCGAGCGAGCCGATCACGAAGGCGAGCACCGACTCGGTCAGCGTGATCCACAGATGCATCCAGATCGAGCCGTCGGCGAACCACTTGACGATCCGGGCGGCGACGTCGCCGGGCCGCGAGAAGAAGAACGGCGGCAGCAGGATGGTGCCGAAGATCGGCACGCTGGTCAGCACCTGCCACAGGCCGATGACCGCGACCGCGACGAGAATCTGCAGCGCCAGGAGAGTCAGGCGGGACATCGGCAGCCTCCGCTTCCATGCAGGGCGTCGACCAGGCGCTCCGTCACCTCTCCCCAGCGGGGAGAGGTCGACGCGCAAAGCGCGTCGGGTGAGGGGGTGCCGAGCCCTCCATGAGCGCCGTAAACCCTCACCCCGGTCGCGAGCTGCGCTCGCGCGCGACCCTCTTGTCGCGCAAGCGCGCGACCCTCAGGGAGAGGGTGCGGAGGGCGCGGCGGCTCTTCACACAACGCGACCATCATCCCAATCCCCCGGTCTGAGCGTAGCCCTTCATCACCTCGTCGCGGAGCACCGCCCAGATCTCGCGGTGGAGATCGTGGAAGGCCTTGTCGAGCTTGATCTCGGCGACCTCGCGGGGCCGCGCCAGCGGGATCGTCCAGTCGCCGATGATGCGGGCCGCCGGGCCGGCCGACATGATCACGACGCGGTCGGCGAGCGCGATCGCCTCCTCGAGGTCGTGGGTGACGAACATCACGCCCTTGCGGTCGCTGCTCCACAATTCGAGCAGCAGGTTGCCCATGATCTGCCGGGTCTGCGCGTCGAGCGGGCCGAACGGCTCGTCCATCAGGAGGATCTTCGGGTGGCGGATCAGCACCTGGGCGAGGCCGACGCGCTTGCGCTGGCCGCCCGAGAGCATGTGCGGATAGCGGTCGGCGAAGCCGCCGAGGCCGACCCGGGCGAGCCAGCGCGCCGCCTCCGCGCGCGCCTCCTGCTTCGCCGTGCCGGCGACCTCGAGCCCGATCGCGACGTTCTCGATCGCGGTCTTCCACGGGAACAGCGAATCGGCCTGGAACAGGTAGCCGGCCGATCGGTTGAGGCCGGACAGCGGCGCCCCGAAAATCTCGACCGCTCCGGCGGCGGGCGTCAGCAGCCCGGCGGCGGCGTTGAGCAGGGTCGACTTGCCGCAGCCGGTCGGCCCGACGATGGCGACGAACTCGCCGTCGGCGACCGACAGCGTGGCCTCCCGCACCGCCGTGAAGACCGAGCGGTCGGCGAGCCGGAACGCGATGGTGAGGTCGTCGAGATGCACGGCGCGCGGCGCCGCCGGCTCCCGGGCTGCCGCCTGCTGCACGCCCTTCCCCTTCCCTGATGGCCCATCATGATCCGCGCCGGTCGGCCTGCCGGCGCGGTGACGGATCGCGCAATAGCGTGCGCCGGCGCAAACGTCCATACGCCGAGAGGCGAACCGACCCCGGCGAAGACGCGACGACGACGCGACGACGTCGCGACGGCGACATCGCACCGCGACGTCCCGACGGCCGGCCGGCTTGGCGGCGGGCGCCGGTCGTGGCTTACTTCCCGCGGGGACGCGAACGCCGCACGGGGACGTGCGGGAGAACCGGACGGAGTCCGACACCGGGGTGTCCATGACCGGCAAAACGACGACCGGGATTTCGGCGACCGCGACTTTGAAAACCGCGCCTGCGGCGGCCGGGATGCAGGTTCGCTTCTGGGGCGTGCGCGGCAGCGTCACCTGCCCGGGTCCCGCGACGCTCCGTTACGGCGGCAACACGGCCTGCCTGGAGGTGCGCTGCGGCGACCGGCTGATCATCTTCGACGCCGGCTCCGGCCTGCGCCTGCTCGGCCTGGCGCTCGCCGCCGGCGGGGAGACCGCCGTGCCGGCAACCGGCCGGCCAAAGCCGGTCGACGCCGACATCTTCTTCAGCCACTGCCATCTCGACCATGTCTGGGGCCTGCCGTTCTTCCAGCCGGCCTACGAGCCGGGCGCCCGGCTGCGCCTGTGGGCCGGCCACCTGCTGCCCGACCTGACGCTCGGCGAGGCGATCCGCCGTCTGGTCGGCCATCCGCTGTTCCCGGGCGGCGGCGACTTCTTTCGCGCCGACATCGGCTTCACCGACTTCCGCTGCGGCGACACGCTCAGCCCCCATCCCGGCATCGTGCTCGCCACGGCGCCGCTCGACCATCCGGGCGGCGGCTGCGGCTATCGGCTGGAGTACGGCGGCGCCTCGCTGGCCTATGTGACCGACACCGAGCACCGCGGCGGCGCGCTCGACCCGTCCGTGCTGGCGCTCGCCGCCGACGTCGACCTGTTCGTCTACGACTGCACCTACACGGAGGCCGAGTACGCGGCCCATGCCGGGCGCGGCCATTCGACCTGGCAGCACGGGGTGCGGCTCGCCGCGGCGGCCGGGGCGAAGCGCCTCGCGATCTTCCACCACGACCCCAGCCACGACGACCCGACCCTCGACCGCATCGCCCGCGAGGCCGAGGCGATGCGGCCCGGCACCCTGGTCGCCGCCGAGGGCCTGACGCTGCGGCTGCCCGCCGCCCCGGCCACCCGCCCGGCCGAGATCCGCGAGGACGACGGCACCCCCTGGCTTGTGTGATCCGCTTCACATAACGCGGGCGCGGCAGGGCCTATGGATCCGGCACACAGTCGTTGGAGGTGCCGATGTCCACCGTTCTTGCCCTGCCGCGCGTGAGCGAGACCGAGCGCCGCCCCGCAGCCGGCGCCAAGGCCCCGACCGATGTCGGGCTGATGGCCCGCATGGCGGCCGGCGACCGCGCCGCCCTCCAGGTCTTCTACACGCGACACCATGTCCGCGTGTTCCGCTTCGTCCTGCGCATCCTGGGTGACCGCACCCAGGCCGAGGACGTGATCAGCGAGGTGTTCATCGATGCCTGGCGGCAGGCCGGCCAGTTCGAGGGCCGCTCCGCCGTGTCGACCTGGCTGCTGGCGATCGCCCGCCACAAGGCCTACGCGGTGCTGCGCCGCCGGCCGACCGAGTCGATCGACGACGAGCGCGCCGCCGAGATCGAGGACGACGGCGAGACCCCGGACGTCACGCTGGAGAAGCAGAACCGCGCCGTGATCCTGCGCCGCTGCCTCGACGCCCTGCCGTCCACGCACCGCGAGATCATCGACCTCGTCTACTATCACGAGCGGTCGGTCGCCGACGTCGCCAAGGTGTTCGGCATCCCGGAGAACACCGTGAAGACGCGGCTGTTCTACGCCCGCAAGAAGCTCGCCGGCATGCTGGCCGCCGCCGGCGTCGACCGCGACTGGCTGTGATCTCGAGAGCCGCGGCGTAGCGCCGCGGCGAGACGACTCCCGCTCCCGGACGGCCCGCCGGCGCACCGTGCCGTCGACAGCACGGTTGACAGCCGCGACGGTAAATTCAAAGCTGGTCATACAAAGTAGAACAATGCTCGCACCAGCGCGGGCGATCGGGAGGAAGACCATGAAGACCGTCGTCACGGCCGCGTTCGCGGCCGGGCTCGCCGTGCTGTCGGCGACGCCGAGCACCGCCCAGGAGACGTTCCGGCTGCGCATCGCCTCCGGCCATCCGCCGGTGCAGACCTACGTCAACCTGATCACGACCTTCTTCGTCCCCGAGGTGACCAAGCGGGTCGCCGAACGCACCAAGCACAAGGTGCAGTTCGTCGAGGGCTACGGCGGCTCGATGGTGAAGGTCGCCGACACGCTCGAGGGCGTGCAGTCCGGCATCATCGACATTGGCGGCTACTGCTTCTGCTTCGAGCCCTCCAACCTGCCGCTGCACGCCTTCCAGGTGATGCTGCCGTTCGGCACCATGAGCCCGGCGGCGAGCGTCAAGCTCGCCCGCGAGGTCTACGACCAGGTGCCGTATCTCTCCAAGGTGCTGGAGGACAAGTACAAGCAGCGGCTGCTCGGGCTGATCGCCGACAACGGCTACAATCTCGGCACCACGTTCCCGTGGAAGACCGTCGCCGACCTCAAGGGCCAGAAGATCGCCGGCGCCGGGCTGAACCTGAAGTGGCTCGAATACGCCGGCGCGACGCCGGTGCAGTCCTCGCTGCCCGAGGCCTACACGTCGATGCAGACCGGCGTCTACAACGGCTGGATCATGTTCCCGTCCGGCTGGCTGCAGTTCAAGCTCTACGAGATCGGCAAGCACTATGCCGAGACCGGCTTCGGCGCCATCACCTGGCACGGCCTGACCATGAACACGGCCTCTTTCGCCAAGCTGCCCAAGGAGGTCCAGGACATCATCGTCGAGGTCGGCCGCGAGTACGAGGCGAAGACCGGCAGCGTCAACGAGGAGAACTACCCCAAGCAGCTCGACGAGCTGCGCAAGCTCGGCGTCGACGTGCGCAAGGTGCCGGACGAGGTGCGCGCGGAGTGGGCGCGGTCGCTCGCCGACTGGCCGAAGCAGAAGGCCAAGGAGCTCGACGCCCAGGGCCTGCCCGCCACCCAGGTGCTGGAGCTGACGCTGTCGGCCGCCGAGAAGCACGGCCACAAATGGCCGGTCCGCTACGTGGTGAAATGAAGGACGCGTAGAGAGATCTCTGGTCATTCCGGGGCGGCGCGCAGCGCCGAACCCAGAATCCAGCCGAGAGCTCCGCGCTTGCCGCTGGATTCCGGGTTCGCGCCTTCGGCGCGCCCCGGAATGACAACTCGGTCGATCGTCCCGAACGACCACGCGATCTTCGCGGCCGACATTCCACTCCCGTCGCCCGCCTTCACCCGCGCCCGGAGACCCCGCCCGTGTTCGATCGCCTGACCACGCCCGTGGTCCATCTGCTGCTCGCCGTCGCGGCCCTGATCATCTTCGCGCTCGGGTTCCTGGTCGTCGCCGACGTGATCGGCCGCGGCGTCTTCAACAGCCCGGTCAAGGGGACGCCCGAGCTCGTCTCGATGTCGATCGTGATCGTCTGCTTCCTGCTCGCGGCGCACGCCGTGCAGAGCGGCGGCATGCTGAAGGCTGACGTTCTGGTCGGCGCCTTCGGGGCGCGCGGCCAGGCGTTCTCGGAGCTCGCCTCCGGTGTGCTCGGCGCGCTGTTCTTCGGCCTGATCGTCTGGGGCGGCAGCGAGCCGGCGCTGCGCGCCTTCGTGGCCGGCGAGTACGAGGGCGAGGGCGCGCTGCGCGTGCCGGCCTGGCCGGCCCGCTTTGTCGTCGTCGCCGGCGCCGCGCTGGTCGTCGTCATCTATCTGGCCCGCGCCGTGCGGGCGCTCCGCATCCTGTTCGGCCGCGCCACGCCCCCCGACGTCGCCGCCTGACGTCCCGTTTTCCCGAGTCCTGCGAGGGTTCCGTGTTCGGCCACAGCGAGATGCTGATCGTCGTCCTGCTCGTGCTGGCGCTGGTGTTCGCCGGCGTCCACATCGCCGTCGCGCTCGGTATCACGGCGGCGTTCGGCATCTGGCTCATGATGGGCGACCTCGACGTGGTGCGGACCTTCGTGTCCAACACGGCCTACGAGGCGTTGCGCGACTACGTCTTCGCCGTCATTCCGCTGTTCATGCTGATGGGCGACCTGCTCGCCAAATGCGGCGCGGCGCGCGACATCTACGCGCTCGGCCATCGCTTCAGCAAATGGCTGCCGGCGCAGCTCGCCGCCGCCACCATCGTCTCGAATGCGCTGTTCGGCTTCGTCACCGGCGTGTCGATCGCGGCGGCCGCCGCCTTCTCGCGCATCGCCTATCCGGAGATGAAGCGCTACGGCTACCGGCGCGACTTCGCGCTCGGCTGTGTCGCCGGCAGCTCCTGCCTCGGGATGTTGATCCCGCCCTCGGTGCTGATGATCGTGTGGGCCGTGCTGACCGAGGTGTCGATCGGCAAGCTGTTTCTCGCCGGCGTCATCCCGGGCTTCCTCGCCGCCTTCGGAATGATCGCCTATGTGGTCGTCGCCGCCACGTTGAACCCGGCGCTGGTCGGCGGTGCGTCGCGATTCGGTGCCTCGAAGACGCAGCCGCGCGCCGGCGGCATCACGGTTGGCCGGCCGGCCGACACGGGCGATCCGCCGACCGGGCTGCCGAGCGAGGAGCCGATCGGACCGCTGCTGCGCTCGACCGGCCTCGTCGTCGCGTTGGTGATCGGCGTTCTCGCCGCGATCTGGCTCGGCCTGTGCACGCCCACCGAGGGCGCCGGCGTCGGCGCCGTCGGGGCGCTGGTGCTCGCCCTGATCAAGGGGATCACGCCGCGCGAGATCCGCGACGTGGTCATCGACGTCGGTCGCACCTCGGGGCCGTTGCTGCTGCTCCTGTTCTGCGCCCAGCTCTACTCGCGCGTGCTCTCGATGACCGGCTTCACCGAGGTGGCGAAGTCGTTCCTGCTCGCCACCGGGCTCGGCGCCTGGGGCATCCTGGCCGTCATGGTCGGCATCTGGTTCGTGCTCGGCACGCTGATCGATTCGATCTCGATCATCCTGCTCACCGTGCCGATCTTCGCGCCGATCGCCGCGCATCTCGGCTTTGATCCGCTCGCCTTCGCGATCATCGGCATCCTGGCGATCGAGACCGGCCTGCTGACGCCGCCGTTCGGCATCCTGGTGTTCACCGTGAAGGCCGCCGTGCCCGACAAGTCGGTCGAGCTCGCCGAGATTTTTCGGGGGGCGATCCCCTACTGGTTCGTGCTGCTCGCCGTGGTGATCGGCATCGCGGTGTTTCCGCAGCTCGCCACCTGGCTGCCGAGCCTGTGAGGTCGCCGAGCTCCGCGATGGTCATTCCGGGGCGGCGCACCGCGCCGAGCCCGGAATCCAGCCGAGTGCTCTGAGCTCGTAGCGGGATTCCGGGTTCGCGCCTTCGGCGCGCCCCGGAATGACGGATGGCTATCGACGGAAATCGGCATGAGCTCCGGTCGGACCAGCTTTGTATACGATCCTCGCCGCCGTTCGCCGGATTGCCACGGCCTTGGGCGCGACCTGCCGCCGGTTTGGCCTTGCGGAGGCGCGGGCGCGGCGACATCCTGAACGTCCCACCTCGCCGCTCTCCGGATGGAGCCTCCCCTGACCCGACCCGATCTCGACAGCCAAGGCCTGCGCGGCTTCCTGCGCATGGTCGAAGCCCGGTTTCCGGGCGAGCTCCTGCGCATCGCCGCGCCGGTGCGCCCGCATCTCGACATCACCTCGGCCGTGTTCGAGCTGGAGAAGGCCGGGCGCGACCCGGTGCTGGTGTTCGAGCAGGTCGACGGCCACGCGATGCCGGTGGTCACCAACACGACCGGCAACCGCCGCCTGCTCGCCGCCTGCCTGGACGTCCCGGTCGGCGACCTGCCGACCGCGTTCCGCGAGCGCTGCCAGCGCTACGTCCCCTGCGAGACGGTCGACGCCGCACCCTGGCAGGAGGTGACGCTCGAAGGCGACGCCGTCGATCTCACCACATTGCCGATCCCGATCCACTTCTCGGTCGATGCGGCGCCCTACATCACGGCCGGCCAGCTCGTCGCCCGTGATCCCGTCACCGGCGTCGACACCACCGGCTTCCATCGGCTGATGCTGAAGGGGAGGAACCGGCTCGGCGTGTCGCTGCATTCGCGCCGACGCATGTGGGAGTTCCACCGCCGCGCCGAGGAGCGCGGCGAGCCACTGTCGGTGTCGATCACGCTCGGCGTGCATCCGCTGCACTACATGGGCTCGATGGTCTACGCGTATCCGCCCGCGGTGCGGAAGTTCGAGATCGTCGGCGGCCTGTTCGGCGAACCCTATCGGCTCGCCCGCTGCGTCAACGGGCTCGAGGTGCCGGCCGGCGCCGAGATCGTCATCGAGGGCGAGATCCTGCCGGGCGTGCACGAGCCGGAGGGGCCGTTCGGCGAGTTCACGGGCTACGCATCGTACCGCAGCACTCAGAACGTGTTCGTCGCGCATCGCCTGCACATGCGGCGCGACGCCATGTTCCATTCCGTCGCCTCGGGCATGGCGAAGGATCACATCCTGGTCTCGTGCATCACGCGCGAGGGCGAGATCCTCAACACGCTCCGCCGCAACCTGCCCAACGTGATCGCCGTGCACGTGCCGCACACCACCTGCGGCGCCTTCATGGCCTTCGTGAAGATGCGCAAGACCGCCGAGGGCGAGCCCCAGCAGGCCATCATGGCGGCGCTCGGCACCGAGTTCTACACCAAGTACGTGATCGTCGTGGACGAGGACGTCGACATCTTCGACATGAACGACGTGATGTGGGCCGTGGCGACGCGGGTGCGGGCCGAGCGCGACATCGTGATGGTGCCGGGCTGCAAGGGCGCGATCCTCGACCCGACCTCGGACCCGCAGACCTTCACGCTGACCAAGATGGGCATCGACGCCACCCGCCCGGTCGGCAAGGACTTCGCCGAGCGCCTCACCATCTCGGATGCGCAGCGCGCGCGGGTGCGGGGCATTCTGCAGAGCGCCGGCGTGGCGGTGTGAGGGCGGCGGAGCTGTTCGGGCTCGTGTCCCGGACGCGGTGCATGGCACCGCGAGCCGGGACCCAGGGCGATGATGCGAAGCGCCTCCCGAGAATCGTTGTCGCTCGACCGTCCCAGGGCAACTCCGCGCTCGGGGCTCACCCCCCTCCCCAGCCCTCCCCCACAAGGGGGGAGGGAGCAGGCTGCGGCAAAGCGCCGAGCGCTGCCACGAGACACGAATAGTGAGCACGAGTCTCGAATGGGGAGACGAGGTGCGCGAACGGCGCGGCGTCGCGGTTCCAGCGTTCCCTCCCCCTTGTGGGGGAGGGACAGGGAGGGGGGTAGCCCCACCACGCGCGAACCTGTCTAGGACAGAAGTTCGGCCGACTCGAGAACGGTCAGCGTGCCGCGAAGCTGCGCAGCGTGCCGCGGCGGTTCGAGGCAAGGGCGAGGGCGGCACGCTGGGCCGCGGCAGGGCTTTCGAAGCGGCGCTGATCGAGCGGATAGTATTGGGCGGCCGCGGCGATGAAGGTGTAGTCGTTGCCGCCATCGCGAATCACGATCCCGACCGTGGTGTCGTCGACTTCCACGGCGAAGGCGTTGTGAGTGGTATCGCGTGGTCGTTCCGACGCGGGGCGTGAGAAAGAATCACTCTGAACGAGGCTCATCGTCGGTTCCTTGTCGTATCGGAGCCCACGAAGTCGCTTCGTGGCGCTTTAGCGCTTGGTGACGCGGCGCAAGCTGCTCCATCAAATCCCGCGGCCGCCCGTGCACATATCGTGCCTGCTTGACGGCGAGACGACGATGCCCCGGACGAGGGACCAAGACAAGCCGACGAATATTCTTGTTTTCGATTGTGTCGGAGGCGGAAATTTCGCTGGCGCATCCAACACTAACGAGGTTCTCCACAGGGCGGTAAAGCGTCGCGTTTCGGGTGCGGCGCACAATGCCGCCTTCGCCCGACGGGTCGGGCAGCCCAGCCCGAGCGCCGAACCGGAACGCACGCTGCGGGCCCCGGCGCCGGCGCGACGGAGCCACCGTGACTCCTCGCGGGAGACGTTCTCGAGCGCCTCGACCGTCATCGGCATCGCGACTAAGGTCCGCCCGATTCTCTCAGCGGCACGGCGACGGGGCATGGCGCAGCATTCGGTTTCTTCTCTCGGGCCTTCGCCCGAGCGCCGGCCGAGCGCGCTGTCGGTCCTGAACACGGTGTTCGGGCTGCCCTCGTTCCGGGGCGCCCAGGCCGAGATCGTCGATCATGTCGCGGGCGGCGGGAGCTGCCTCGTCTTGATGCCGACCGGCGGCGGCAAGTCGGTGTGCTACCAGGTGCCGGCGCTGATGCGCGAGGGCTGCGCCGTCGTCGTCTCGCCGCTGATCGCGCTGATGCGCGACCAGGTCGCCGGGCTGATCGAGGCGGGCGTCCGCGCCGCGGTGCTCAACTCGACCCTGTCGTGGAGCGAGGCCGCCGAGGTCGAGCGCCAGGTCGCCGCCGGCGAGCTCGATCTCCTCTACGTGGCGCCGGAGCGGCTGCTGACGCCGCGCTGCCTCGCCCTGCTCGAGCGCGCGCGGCTCGCCCTGTTCGCCATCGACGAGGCGCATTGCGTCTCGCAGTGGGGGCACGACTTCCGCCCGGAATACATCGGCCTCTCGGTGCTGGCCGAGCGGTTCCCGTCGGTGCCGCGCATCGCGCTCACCGCCACGGCCGACGCGCGCACCCGCGCCGAGATCGTCGAGCGGCTCGGTCTGACGGACAGCCCGGTGTTCGTCGCCAGCTTCGACCGCCCCAACATCCGCTACGAGATCGTCGAGAAGAAGAGCCCGCAGCGCCAGCTCGAGGCCTTCATCGCGGAGCGCCACGCCGGCGAGGCCGGGATCGTCTACTGCCTGTCGCGCGGCAAGGTCGAGGACACGGCGGCCGCGCTGGTGCGGGCCGGCATTCCGGCGCTGCCCTATCACGCCGGGCTCGACGCGGCGGTGCGGTCGCGCCATCAGGACCGCTTCGTCGACGAGGACGGCGTCGTGATCGTCGCGACGATCGCGTTCGGCATGGGCATCGACAAGCCGGACGTCCGCTTCGTCGCGCATCTCGACCTGCCGAAGAGCATCGAAGCCTATTATCAGGAGACCGGGCGGGCCGGCCGCGACGGCAAGCCGGCCGAGGCGTGGATGGCCTATGGCGTGTCGGACATCGTCCAGCAGCGCCGGATGATCGACGAATCGACCGGCACGGACGCCTTCAAGCGGGTGTCGCGGGAGAAGCTCGAGGCGCTGGTCGGGCTGGCCGAGACGGCGGGCTGCCGGCGCGCGCATCTGCTCGGCTATTTCGGCGAGCGGTCGGGAGCCACCTGCGGCAACTGCGACAACTGCCTGTCACCTCCAAAACTGTGGGACGGCAGCGTGGCGGCCCAAAAACTTCTCTCCTGCGCCTATCGGACCGGCCAGCGGTTCGGCGTCGCGCATCTGGTCGATGTTCTGCTCGGCCGGCCGAACGAGCGCATCGCGGCGCTGCGCCACGACACGCTCTCGGTCTACGGCATCGGCGCCGAGATGACGGACAAGCAGTGGCGCGCCGTCGCCCGCCAGCTCGTCGCGCTCGGGCATCTGGCGCCCGATCCCGAGGGCTTCGGCGGCCTGCGGCTGACCGACACGGCGCGCGGTGTGCTCAAGGGCGAGACGGCGGTGTGGCTGCGCGAGCCGACCAGCGGGCGGAAGGCCCGCCGCGACCGGCCGCGGGGCGGCGCGACGCTGCCGGCCGACGCGGCGAGCGCCGCGCTGATCGGGCAGCTGAAGGCATGGCGAGCGGGCGTCGCGCGGGCGCGCGGCGTGCCCGCCTTCGTGGTGCTGCACGACACGACGCTCGACGCCATCGCGGCGTCGCGCCCGACCACGCTCGATCAGCTCCGCGGCGTGCCCGGCATCGGCGAGAAGAAGCTCGAGCACTACGGCGGCGACCTGGTCGCCCTGGTGCGGGCCGCCGACACGCCGGAGTGACGAAACTGCTCACACGGTGGTCAGCAAAGGCCCCTGGCACTGACCCGTCATCCTGAGGTGCTCGCCCGCAGGGCGAGCCTCGAAGGATGCGGCCCGGGCCGCCGCCCTTCGAGACCCGGCTTCGCCGGGCACCTCAGGGTGACGGAGAGAGTCGAAGTCGAGGGCCCCCGGCCTGATCCGGCCTTTCGCCGTCACGCCATGTTGTGCAGCCCGGCGTCGACATAGATGGTGTCGCCCGTCATGCCCGACGCGCCGCCGCCGACCAGGAAGGCGACCGTGCGCCCGACCTCGGCGATGTCGACCAGCCGGCCGACCGGGCTGCGCGCCACCGCGTCGGCGACCAGCTCGTCGAAGGCCGCGATGCCGCTCGCCGCCCGCGTCTTGAGCGGCCCCGGCGACACCGCGTAGACCCGCACCCCGGCCTCGCCGAGCTCGGCCGCCAGATAGCGCGTGGTCGCCTCCAGGGCCGCCTTCACGGGCCCCATGACGTTGTAGTTGCTGACCACCTTGTCGGCGCCGTAGTAGCTCATCGTCAGCATGGCGCCGCCCGGCCGCATCAGCGGCTCGGCGAGCCGCGCCATCTCGATGAACGAGTAGCACGACACCCGCATCGCCTGGGCGAAGCCCGCCTCCGAGCAGTCGATCACCCGGCCGTGCAGATCCTCGCGCGGCGCGTAGGCGATCGAGTGGATCAGGAAGTCGAGGTGGCCCCACTCGGTCTTGATGCGGTCGAACACCGCCGCGGTCTCGCCGGCCTTCTCCACGTCGAGCGGCATCAGGAGGCTCGCCTGGATCTGCTCGGCGAGCGGCTGCACATACTTCAGAGCCTTGTCGTTCAGGTAGGTCAGCGCCAGCTCGGCCCCGAAGGCACGCAGCTTGGCGGCGCAGCCGAACGCGATGCTGTGCTCGTTGGCGACGCCGACGACGAGCCCGCGCTTGCCCTTCAGCATGTCGCCGATCCTCGTGTCCGGGTCCCACACCTTGGGCAGCGGATCGATCGGCCTGGCAGCAAAAGTCATGTCTCGGTCCTTCATTGGCATACGCGAGCGCCGCGCGGTCCGGCCCGGAGTCGTCCGGACGAGACCGGCAGAGCGACGCTGAACGCGGCGCGCTCCCGGAGTCGGACGTCCAGAGAGCCCGAAGTCACCGGCGGTCCGTCGAGGACCCGGGCCATGGACGCGGTGACGAACGGAGTGGCGAGCAGCATGGCGGCCGACACGATGCATCCTACCATCACGGTCAGGAGCGGTAACGGCACCATGTCGCATGGCCGAAAACCGATGGCTGATCTGCGTGCGGCGAAATGCTTACGACGTCGACCGGGTCGACAGACGACCGGGCTGGACGCGGTGGCACGCCCGCGCCCCGTTTGATCTGGAACGCGGGCGCGCCGGAGCGACGCCGGCGTGGTGCCTCACGCGGCGTCGGCCCAGCCGACGGCGCTGCGGCCCTTCAGGCCGAGGATGGTCCGTGCCTCGTCCGCAGACGCAATCTCGAGGCTCAGCTCGCGGGCGATACGGACGATCGCCTCGACCTGCTCGGCGCTGCTCGTCGCGAGCCGCCCCGGGCCCATGTAGAGATTGTCCTCGAGCCCCACCCGGACGTTGCCACCCATCGTCATCGCGAGCAGCGTCATCGGGAGCTGGGCGCGGCCGGCCGCGCAGCACGACCAGACGAAGTTTCGAGGCCCGATCACCTTGCGGGCGGTCTCCACCATGAACACGAGGTTCTCCGGCGTCGCCGCGATGCCGCCCAGGATGCCCATCACGAACTGCAGATACAGCGGCGCCTTCAACACGCCGGTGTCGAGCAGATACTTGACGTTGTTGATCATGCCGACGTCGTAGATCTCCAGCTCCGGCTTGGTGCCGACCGCGTCCATGGCCCGCGTGAACGCCGTGATGCTGCGGAACGTGTTGGGGAAGATCAGATCCTCGGTCGACTTGAGATAGGGGATCTCCCAGTCGTATCTCGGCGTCTCGATCTTGTCGGCGAGGCGATGGATGGCGAAGTTCATCGAGCCGGCGTTGAGCGAGGCGAGCTCCGGCCGCAGGATGCCGACCGGCTTCACCCGCTCCTCCGGGCTCATGCCGAGGCCGCCGCCGGTGGTGACGCAGATCGCCGCGTCGCACTGCGCGTGGATGGCCGCGGCGATGTCACGGAACACGCCGATGTCGCTCGACGGACGGCCGTCCTTCGGGTCGCGGGCGTGGATGTGGACGACCGCGGCCCCGGCCTTCGCGGCGCCGACCGCCTGGTCGATCACCATGTCGGGCAGATACGGGAAGTGCGGCGACAGGCTGGGGACGTGGATGCCCCCGGTGATCGCCGCGGTGACGACGAGCTTGCTCATCGTGATCGCTCCTGTCGGTCGCGCGCGGCCGGGTCGCACCCGGCCGGCGAGACCAGCGTGATCGAGCCGCCGCGGACGGCGGCTATCATGCAGCCGGCTTCTCCGCCGGATGCGCGTGGTGGGCGGTGTCGTCCTCGCGGCGGATGCGCAGCGCGACGGCCCGCGTCGAGGGACTGACCTCGGGCTCGAAATACGCCTCGTAGGCTTCCTTCGGCGGAGCGGACGTCAGATAGACGCCGATCAAGGTCGCGACGAGCGACAGGGTGGCACCGACCGCGAACGGATTGGAGAACTCCAGCAGCTTGGCGACCACATAGACGCTGGTCCCGACCAGGATGCCGGCATAGGCTCCCGAGCGGTTCATCCGGCGCCAGAACAGGCCCAGCCAGACCGGCCACATGAAGGCCGCTCCGAACGCGCCGTAGACATAGGTGAAGCCCATCGCGAGCAGGAGCGGCGGCTTGATGGCGCTGAGAACCGAGAGAGTCCCCAGGACCAGCACGGTCCAGCGCAGATGCCGCGTCGCCTTCGCGTCGTCGAGCCGGCCCTCCGGACGGAGGGCCCGGTAGATGTCGTAGTAGAGCGAGGTGCCGCAGTTCAGCAGCATCGAGTTGGCCGTCGAGATCGCCGCCGCCAGGATGGCGACGAGCGTCATGGCGCCGACGAAGGCGGGCGCGTGATCCTGGACGATCAGCGGCATGATGTAGTCGGTGGTCTTGCCGGCCGGCAGGCTGGGCAGCAGCATCTTGGCGCCGAGGCCGATCACGATCAGGCAGACGAAGATCGGGATCAGGACGACCACGGTCCACATCATCTGCAGCACGGCCGCCTTGGTGTTCTTCGGCGCCATGAAGCGGTTGATCCAGTGCGGCGCGACCGATGCCCCGAGCGCGTTCGACATGAAGATGCCCATCAGCACCGACCACCCGAAGGTGCCCTCGGGCGACAGCAGCACCCCGGGCTCCAGCGGCTTGCCGCCGACATTGATCGGTGCGGTGGTCTGCGCGAGGTTGTCGAGGATCGGTCCGATGCCGCCGGTCGCGTAGAGGACGGCGCCGGTGCCGAAGACCAGGCCGATCAGGATCAGCACGGCGTTGAGCGTGTCGGTCGCGGCCACCGACCAGAAGCCGCCGAGCGAGGTCAGCACCAGCAGCGCCAGGAAGGCGAAGATGGCGTACTCGTAGGGAATGCCGGTGATCGTGTTGAACACGATGCCGAAGCCGACGACCTGCAGGTGGCAGAAGATGAAGTAGCCGACGAACATCAGCACGGCGACGACGAGCTGCAGCGCGCTGACCTTCTCGAACGGCTCGAACCGCATGCGGATGAATTCGGGGAAGGTCCGGGCCGGGATCTCGGGGCGACGGACCTTGTAGGCGAGAATCGGCATGATCGACGTGGCGAGGAACCAGCCCGCGACCCAGCCGATGATCGCCGCGACGCCGGTGCGGTAGAGATAGCCCGGCACACCCATCACCGAGGCGACGCTGACCCAGGTGGCGACCGAGGTTCCGACCCCCAGCAGCAGGCCCATCCGGTGGCCGCCGGTGGTGAAGTCGGACAGCGTCTCGACCTGCTTCATGCTCTGCAGGCTGGTCCACGCCAGGAACGCGAGATATCCAGCGAAGACGACGACATAGGAGACGGTCATGGCGCTCATGTCGGCCTCCTATTCGTAACGGAACAGCTTGCCGGTGGCGCCCCAGCGGCGCACGCCGGACCGCTCGATCAGGCTGCACAGATAGACCGCGACGGCGACGCAGAACGCGATGCTCGCCCCCCAGAACAAGAGTGCTGTCAGCATTTTCCATCCCCGTTTCGAGTTGTTGTGCGGATCGGTGCGGGCCCCTGACGGGGCGCACGCCTGGACGGCCCGGATCGGTCAGCGCGCCGTGTAGCCGCCGTCGACCGGGAGCAGGACGCCGGTGATCGACTTGGCGCCCTCGCTGCACAGGAACGCGACGGTCGCGCCGATCTCGGAGGCGTCGATCAGCCGGCGGGTCGGGTGGTTCTGCGTGAAGACCCGGTCCATCGCTTCCTCCTCGGTGCATCCGAGCACCTTGGCCTGATTGGGAAGCTGGCTCTTGATCACGTCGGTCAGCACGGTGCCGGGCAGGATCGCGTTGCAGGTGATGCCCTCGGGCGCCACCTCCAGCGCGACCGCCTTGGTCAGGCCGGCGAGGCCGTGCTTGGCCGAGACATAGGCGGGCTTGTGGGGCGCGGCGATCACGCCCATCACCGACGAGATGTTGACGATGCGGCCCCACTTCCGCTCGAGCATGCCCGGCAGCACGGCCTTGATCAGGTGGAACGGCGCGTCGAGCATCACGGCGCGCAGCAGGTCCCACTTCTCCTCCGGGTAGTCGACGAGCGGCGCCACGTATTGCAGCCCGGCGTCGTTGACCAGAATGTCGATATGGCCGAACGCGCGGATGGCGTCGGCCGCCAGGCCGCGCGTCTGCTCCGGCGAGCTCAGGTCGGCGCCCGAATGGATGACCGTCACGCCATGCGCGTCGGCGATCTCCCGGCACAGGCGCTCCGGCACCCCCGCCGGCGCGATGCCTCCGATCATCAGGTTGCAGCCATGGCCGGCCAGCGCCTGGGCGATCCCCAGCCCGATGCCGCTGGTCGCGCCCGTCACGATCGCATTTCGATTTTTCAGCATGTCTGACCCCGGCAGTTTTAGAGCCCGGGCTACTCTCCGCCTCCACTCTACAACCGTCAAGATCACATATCAGTGATCTGTGATCACACCTATCACGCTGACATCCACTCCCTGCTTGTCGCAGGCGTCACGCCACCGCGATCTGATCGCCGGCCAGTCGGACCAGCCCAGAAGGCGCGGTGTGTGCAGTGCGATAATCAGGGCGGCGAAGGCGCTGGCGCGCGCGCCGCCGGCGGGCCCGTTCGCCCGGGGACGGCCGCCGGCCGCGGTCGATTGACTCCGCCGGATCAGGGACATACACCGAAGCGAAGCGGATCGGCGCTTTACACTGCGACGCGGCGTCGATTGTGACGGCCTGCGCCGTGCGGCATGCTCGCCGGGCTCGGCGCGCCGGATAGTCCATCGATGTACGACAGCCTGCCTTCGATCGACGTCTCCAGCTTGCAGGAGCGGGTGTACCAGAGCCTGCGCCACGCCCTGCTCACCGGCCACTTCCAGCCGGGCGAGCCGATCTCGATTCGCAAGCTCGCCGACTCGCTGGGCACCAGCCCGATGCCGGTGCGCGAGGCCCTCAAGCGGCTGATGGCCGAGAAGGTGCTGGTGCAGTCGTCCAGCCGCCAGATCCGCGTCACCCCGTTCGACCCGAAGCTGCACGAGGAGTTCGTCCGCATCCGGATGGAGATGGAAGGCTACGCGGCCGAGCGGGCGGCGCGGGTGCGCGACGCCGGGCTCCCCGACCGCCTCCGCGCCCACGACGCGGCGATGGTCGAGGCCGCCGCCCAGGGGCGCGCCGACCTCGCCCTCGCGGCAAACAAGGCCTTCCATTTCGAGATCTACCGGGCGGCCGGCTACCCGCAGCTCGTCGAGATCCTGGAGAACCTGTGGCTGCGCACCGGCCCGTTCCTGGGGACGATCGGCCGCGAGCCGGTCAATCTCGACACCTTCTTCGGCAATGGCCACCATTTCCACAGCCGCGCCATCGAGGCGATCGTGGCCCGCGACGGCAAGAAGGCGCGCCGCGCCATCTCCCTCGACATCCGGGTCGGGACGATGTTCCTGCGCAAGGTCTACGTGCCTTACGACGCCGCCCGCACACCGCCGGCCGCACCCACCCGGATCGCCGCCCCGCCCACGAGCTGACCGGCCGGTTGGCGACCGGCACGAAACCTCCGGGAACGAAACCTCCGGGAACGAAACCGCCGGGAACGAAATCTGCTGGAACAGAACCTGCAAGACTTCGTCCCGGTGGCCCGCGCCACCGGCGCCGGACGGTCGCGTTCCCGCGCTCGGCGGCCGGACACCATTGAACCGACTTGATTTCTCGGAGCCGACGGAGAGACCGACATGCCGCTCTACGGCTATCATTGTGCGACGTGCGACAAGGATTTCGAGCTCTTGGTGCGGGCTTCCGACACGCCCGCCTGCCCGACCTGCGGCAGCGCGGCGCTGACGCGCCTCGTCTCCCGCCCGGCAGCGGAGGGCCGCAGCAAGGACCTGATCCGGTCGGCCCGCGCCCAGGCGGCCCGCGAAGGTCATTTCAGCCATTACGGCCGCTCCGAACGACCCAAATGAGCCCGGCCCGAACGATCTCGCCGTGACGGCGCCCGTCACGGCAGGTGGCGGCCTTCGTCGACCCGCACCTCGATCCCGGTCGAGCTCGTCAGATGGAGGACGCAGGCCAGCACCGCGTCCGCCACGGCGTCGGCCGACGTGATCTTCTTCAGCGGCGTGCCCTCGGCGATCTTCTCCAGTGCCCCCGGCGCACGACCGCGCACGAAGCCGGTGTCGACGGCGCCGGGCGACACCGTGACGACCCGGATGCCGGGCGCGAGAATTCTCGCGAGCGCGACCGTGAGGGCGTGCACGCCCGCCTTGGCGGCGCAGTAGGCGAGATTGCTGCCGACCCCGGTGAGCGCCGCCACCGAGCCGATATTGATGATCACGGCCGCGGGCGCCGCCTGCATCAGCGGCAGCAGCGTGCGGATCACGGCGAACGGCCCGCGCAGGTTCACCTTCGTGATCTCGTCGAAGATGTCGTCGGTGAGCGCGGCGAGATCGCGGGTCGGGACGGTGGTGGAGCGGCCGGCCGAGTTCACCAGCACGTCGACCGACCCGAACGCGTCCGCGATCCGCGCAGCCGCGGCCGCGAGGCTCGCGGCGTCGTCGATCGCCATCGGCACCGCGACATGCCCGCTGCCCGGCAGTTCGGCCGCGACACGCGCGGCCTGCGCGGCATCGGAATGGAAGCCGACCACCACCCGGGCGCCACCCGAGGCGAGGAGCCTCGCCGTGGCGAGCCCGATGCCGCTGGTCGCGCCGGTGACGACGGCGGTCTTTCCGGTGAGGTCGAAGCTCATGACGGTCTTTCCGGCTGATCGGCTCTGTCCTTACCCTCTCCCGGAGGGCTGGCGTGGGCACCGATTTCACGCCGCTGGGATCGGCCGCACAGGGACGGTGACGCGGGCATCCTCCAAGGTCGCGGCAAGTGCGGCGTGGCTCCCTCTCCCCAGCGGGGAGAGGGCTGGGGTGAGGGGGTGCCGACGCCGATTGTTTCATCGAGAGGGCGGCACCCCCTCACCCGGATCTCGCGCCGTTGCGCGAGATCCGACCTCTCCCCGCTGGGGAGAGGTGAAAGGTCGCGCCGTTTGTTTCTCACGTCACGCTCCGCAGGTCCGGGTCGCTCGCCAGCGCGGTCTTCAGAATCTTGCCGAGCGGCGAGCGCGGCAGGCCGTCGCGGACCGAGACGCCGGCGAGGCGCTGGATGCGGCCGAGCCGGCCGTTCGCCCATTCGCGCAGCGCGCCGGCCTCAATCTGCCGTCCGGGATGCGGGACCACGAAGGCATAGGGCGTCTCCCCCCAGCGGGCGCTCGCGGCGCCGACCACGGCGGCCTCGGCGACGTCGGGATGGGCGAGCAGCACGGCCTCGAGGTCGCCCGGATAGACGTTGAAGCCGCCCGAGATGATCAGCTCCTTCTTGCGCCCCTGCAGGATCAGGAACCCGTCGGCGTCGAAGGCGCCGAGATCCCCCGAGCGGAAGTACACGCGGCCGTCCGGCGCCTGCCAGCGCAGCGCCGCGTCGGCGTCTGGCCGCCGCCAGTAGCCCGTCATCATGAAGGGCGACCGCCCGACCACCTCCCCGGTCTCGCCTAGCGCGACCTCGCGGCCGTCCTCGCCGATCAGACGGACGTCGTTGCCGGGCGCCGGCCGGCCGACCGTGTGCAGCTTGTCCGGATGCGCGGTCGCGTCGAGGATCAGGGTCACGCCGCCCTCGGTGACGCCGTAGACCTCGACGAACCGACCGGGCCAGCGGGCGAGAATCTCGCGCTTGAGGGCGAGCGCCATCGGCGCGCTGGTGCATTGCGCGACCCGGAAGGTGGAAAGATCGTGATCTCCGAAGCCGGGATGCGCGAGCAGGCGCTGATACTGCACCGGCACCAGCATGGTGTGGGTCGCACGCTGCCGCACCGCGAGGCCGAGCCAGGCGGCGGCGTCGAACTTCTCCATCAGCACCACATGGCCGCCGTGGAACAGCGTCGCCAGCAGCGGCAGCAGCGTGGTGTTGGAGTAGAGCGGCGTGGAGAGCAGCATGACGCTGTCGTCGCCGAGACCGAACAGGCCGCGCGCCGCCTGGCGGTCGCGCATGCCGTGCGAGTGCACGATGCCCTTCGGCACGCCCGTCGTGCCGGACGAGTAGATGATGTTGAAGCCGGCCTCCGGCGGCATCGCGACCGGCCGGGTCGCGGGATCGCCGCGACCGAGAAAGTCGTCGAAGCCGATCACGTCGGCGATGACGGGCGACGGCGCGGCGTCGCCGATCCTGATCACGGGTGCGGCCGCGAGGCCCGCCACGGCGTCGGCCCCCGCCGCATCTACGACGACCAGCGCCGGGTCGCAGTCGGCGATCAGCCGCGCGAGATCGTCGCGATGCAGCGAGGACGGCAGCGGCACCGCGATGCCGCCGACCGCGACGCTGCCCAGATAGGCGACGACGGCCTCGACGCCGTTGCCGGCCAGCAGCGCGATCCGCTCGCCCGGCGCGATGCCGGCGCGGCCGACCGCGCCGGCGAACCGAGCCACCGCATCCGCGAGCCCCCGCCAGCTCAGGCGCTGCGCGCCGACCGTCAGGGCAGCCGCGGCCGGCGCCGCGGCGGCGCGGGCGAAAATGCGGACGAGCACGCTGTCGCGCGGCTCATGCTGCTGTGCCACGGTCGCGCTGCGGGCAACGGCGTCGGTCGCGATGGTGTCGGTCATGCGGCCCTCATGCGTTCGCGACCAGCAGGATGTGCTCGGCGGCGACGGCGGGCCGCTCCGCCCCTTCGATCTCGAAGGTCTGGCGGGTGACGATGCGGGCGCCCATCGCATGCGGCGCGACCGCGACGAGGGCGAGCGCCAGCCGGACCCGCGAGTCGACCGGCACGGGCGCCACGAAGCGCAGCTTGTCGTAGCCGTAGTTGAGCCCCTTGCCGCGCCGGCGGATCGTGTAGATCTGGCGCTGCAGGCGGGGTCCGAGCGACAAGACCAGGAGCCCGTGCGAAATGGTGCGGCCGCCCGGCATCTCGGCCGCGGCGCGCGCCGTGTCGACATGGATCCAGTGGTCGTCGCCGGTCAGCGCCGCGAAGCCGGCGAGCATCGGCTGATCGATGGTCGTCCATGCGGAATGCCCGAGATCCTGCCCCTCGTGGGCCTTCAGATCCATCGGGGTCTCGACCGTGATCATTCCCCTCTTGCCCTTCTCGCGTCGTGCGGTGGCCGGCGTCGTCGGCGCGGGCGGATGGTTTCGGGAACGCCCCGTCGGCACAATCGGGCTCTGGGTGCGTTCCACGATGTGGAACGAACAGGTGGGTCGGCTGCGGCCGGCCCGGTCGGCGCGGTAGATCACCTGGCCGACGATGCCCCATCCCCCCGTTCGTCCCCGCGAAGGCGGGGACCCGGAGGCGACACGGCACGCGGCCCGTGGATCCCCGCTTGCGCGGGGATGAGCGGAACCGGGATCGACAGCAGCAAGTCCCGCCGGAGCAGCGCATGCGAGTCATCGAGATCACCACCCCCGGCGGACCCGAGGTGCTGCGCCTCGCCGAGCGGCCGCGACCGGAGCCCGGCCCCGGCGAGGTGCTGGTCCGGGTCGTCGCCGCCGGCGTGAACCGGCCCGACGTGCAGCAGCGCCGCGGCTTCTACCCGCCGCCGCCCGGCGCCTCCGACATTCCGGGGCTCGACATCGCCGGCGTGGTCGAGGCGGTCGGCGCCGACGTTGATTGGCCGCGACCGGGCGACGCGGTGTGTGCCCTCGTCACCGGCGGCGGCTATGCCGAGCACTGCGTCGTGCCGGCGCCGCAATGCATGCCGCTGCCGGAGGGCTTCGGCTTCGTCCAGGCGGCGGCCCTTCCGGAAGTGTTCATGACGGCGTGGAACAACCTGATCTGGCTCGGGCGACTGGCCGAGGGCGAGACCGTGCTGATGCAGGGCGGCACCAGCGGGGTCGGCCTCGCCGTGATCCAGATCGCCCGGCATCTGCGCCGCGCCCGCGTCTTCGCCACGGCCGGCACGGCGGAGAAGCGCAACGTGCTGGCGGGCTTCGGGGTCGAGGCCGCGGTCGACTACCACGGCGACTGGGACACCGAGTTGCGACGCCTGACCGGCGGCCGCGGCTTCGACGTCATCGTCGACGGCCAGGCCGGCCCCTACACGGCGCGCCAGATGGATCTGCTCGCCGAGGACGGCCGGCTGGTGCTGCTGGCGAGCCATCTCGGGACCCGGGCCGAGATCGACCTGCGCGCCGTGGTGCGGCGCCGGCTCACCCTCACCGGCTCGACGCTGCGGCCGCGCCCGCCCGCCTACAAGGGTCGGCTGGCGAGGGAGCTGATCGATCAGGTGTGGCCGCTGCTCGCCGACGGCAGCATCACGATGCCGATCTGCGCGACGTTCCCGCTCGATGCGGTCGCCGAGGCGCATGCCGTGCTCGACGCCAACGCCCAGATCGGCAAGGTGGTGCTCGTCGTCGATCCGGCCGGCGTGTAAGAGAGGACACGGGCGGGACGACCAGGAAGCGGGGCCGGAAACCGTGACATCGCCGCGTTCGGTCCAGTCGGTCGTCAGGGCGCTGGCGCTGCTGCGCGCCGTCAATCAGCGCCGCGTCTCGACCATCGCGGATCTCCACAAGGACACCGGGCTGCCGAAGCCGACCATCGTGCGCTTGCTCGGCACGCTGGTGGCCGAGGGCTACATCCTCAACGACAAGCATCTGGGCGGCTATTGCGTGACGTCCCTGGCGCCGACGCTCGGCGCCGGCTTCCACGGCGCCCCCATGGTGGTGGAGGCGGCGCGACCGTGGTGCAGCGACCTGACGCGGCGGCTGAAATGGCCGATCGCCATCGCCATGCTGGACGGCGACGCCGTGGCGGTGCGGTTCTCGACGATTCCCGACAGCCCGATGTCGCCGTTCCACGCGACCCTCAACATGCGGCTCAGCCTGGTGTCGCGGGCGCTCGGCCGCGCCTATATCGCGAGCTGCCCGGCGGCCGAGCGCAGCGCGCTGGTGAAGAAGCTGCGCCGCTCGGACAACCCCGAGGACCGGCCCGCCAACCTGACCGCGACCATCGCCGGCGTGCGGGCCTTCGTCGGCACGCACGGCTACGCGATCCGCGATCCCCGCGTCGAGCCGAAGTCCTCGTCCACCATCGCCATGCCGATCCGGCAGGGCGACCGGGTGCTGGCGACCATCGGGCTCACCTATTTCCGCTCCGCCGTCACGGCCAGGACGCTCGACGAGGTGCTGGTGCCGGCGCTGCGGACCGCCGTCGACGGCATCGAGGCGAGCTATGCCAGCCTCGTCGCCGGCCGCATCCCGGCACCGGCCGACGGCGCATCGTGAGGCCTCCGCCGGCGCCCGCAAGGGGCGACGCGCGGGGCATTCCACGATGCGAAACGCGCCGACTTCGCCGTCCCGGCCGCCGGCCCATGCCCTAGGCTCGCCCCGACCGTCGGCCGGCCGGCGCTTGCGCCGCCGTCCCTTGTCCCGCCGTCCCTGCGCCGGCGTGGCCGCATCGCCATCAGCCGCTTCGCCCGAGAAGGACCACCGATGCCCCAGAGCGAGCCCACCCCGCTGTCCGCCGCCGTACCCGACTCGGTCATCGATGGGCTCATGCGCGGGGCCGTCGACCTGCACGTCCACAGCGGCCCCTCGGTGATGCCGCGGCTCGTCGACCATATCGCCGCGCTGGAGGAGGCCGGGGCCGCCGGCATGCGGGCGATCCTGTTCAAGGACCACTATTACCCGACCGCGCCGATCGTCGAGCTGATCCGCGAGCGCCATGCCGGCACCGGGGTCGAGCCGCTCGGCGGCCTCGTGCTCAACAACGCGATGGGCGGATTCAATCCTTATGCGGTCGAGCACGCGCTCAAGCTCGGCACCCGCATCGTGTGGATGCCGACCGTGTCGGCCGCGAACCACATCCGCGAGGGCCACAACAAGAAGCTGCTGGTCGCCAAGTCGGCGATGCGCAAGCCGACCGCCCTCACCGTGGTCGACCCGCACGGCGATCTCGTGCCCGAGGTCATCCCGATCCTGGAGCTGATCGCCGAATACGACGCCGTGCTGTCCTGCGGCCACCTGCACATCAGCGAGGCCTGGGTGCTGTTCGAGGAGGCGAGGAAGCGCGGCTGCAAGCGGCTCCTGGTCAACCACCCGCCCTACACGGTCGGCGCGGTACCCAAGGACGTGAAGCGCCTTCTCGATCTCGGCGTGATGATCGAGCACTCCGCCTGCCTGTTCATCGATTGCCGGTTCAAGGTCTACTCGGCCGAGCAGCTGAGGGCGTGGATCGACGCCGCCGGCGTCGCCAACACGTTCTTCGGCTCCGATCTCGGCCAGGTGGACTGCCCGTCGCCGGTCGAAGGCATGCGCATGATCGCGCGGCTATGCCTGTCGCTCGGCTACAGCGTCGACGAGGTTCGCCAGATGATCTCGACCAACGCCATGCGGCTCGCCGGCATCGGCGCCAACGCGGCCGCGGCGGCGTGACGTCGGCGTGACGGCCGTCGCCCCGACGAGGGCCCGCCGGGCGCCCCGGTTCCGGCGAACGCGCCCGGCTCAGTGCGCCGTCGCCGCGACCCGCGGCCGCTCGGGCGTCACTGCGGCGCCGTCCAGCTCGGCGATGCGGCGATCGATCGCCGCGACGGCGTGGCGCGAGAACGGGCCGAGGTGCAGGTAGAACGCCATCAGCAGCACGATGTAGCGCAGCGCCCCGGGGTTCGACTTCGCCACCTCGACGAACACGGCCCAGAACGGCTCGCGCGCCTCCGGCACGGCGCGGATGATCTGGTGCACGGCCTCGATGCCGCCGAGCCGCTTGCGCGGGTCGCCGTCGGGCAACTCGCGCGGGCGGCCCGTGCGGTCCATCATCGCGGCGAGGCGCGACAGCCGGCCCGCATAGGCGACCGGATCGAAGACGTTCTGCAGGATGGTGCGGTAGTCGACCAGAATGTCGCGCAGCGGCCGCAGGGTGTCGAAGTTGCAGCCGAGCGTGCACTGGTCGCCGCCGGTCTCGACATGCATCACGTCGTGACCCGGATGCAGCCGGCCCTCCTTCTCGAGGCGGCGCGTGAGCTGGGTGCCGGGCAGCGCGTAGAGGAGGCCGACCATGCAGACCGGAATCGCCGTCTCCTCGATGAACTGGGTCATCGAATCGGCGATCGACACCTTCTCGGTGTCGAAGCCGACGATGAAGCCAGCCGTCACGAACATGCCGTAACCGTAGATCTTGTGGATGCACTCGGCGATGTTGCGCTTGGTGTTCTGCTTCTTGCGCATCTGCACCAGCGTCTCGGGATCCGGGCTCTCGATGCCGACGAAGACGGCGAAGAAGTTCGCGTCCTTCATGGCCTGCATCATCTCGTCGTCGTCGGCGAGATTGATCGACGCCTCGGTCGAGAACTCGAACGGGAAGCCGCGCTCCTGCTGCCAGGCGGTGAGGCGCGGCATCAAGGTGCGGATGTTCTTCTTGTTGCCGATGAAGTTGTCGTCGACGAAGTCGACATGGCCGCGCCAGCCGGCGTCGTGCAGCGCCTGCAGCTCGGCGAGAATCTGATCGTTGGTCTTGGTCCGCGGCACCCGGCCGTAGAGCTCGATGATGTCGCAGAACTCGCAGGTGAACGGGCAGCCGCGGGCGTACTGGACGCCAATGTAGAGATAATGGTCGAGCGTGAGCAGATCCCAGCGCGGCAGCGGCGTCTTGGTGATGTCGGCCTGGTACTTCTCGGCCGTGAACACGCCCCCGCGCTCGCCCCGCTCCCACGCCGCGATGAAATCGTCGATGACCAGCTCGGCCTCGCCGATCACCTGGAAATCGGCCTTGGCGTAGAGATGCGGGCTCGACGACACGTCGGGGCCGCCGACGCAGACCGGCTTGCCATGCTGGTGCGCGACGTCGATCAGATGCAGGAAGTCCGGCTGCTGGTTGAGCATGCCGCCGATCATCACGAGATCGGCCCAGGCGATGTCGGCGTCGTCGAGCGTCTCGGTGTTGCGGTTGACGAGCCGCACCTCCCAGTCGGAGGGCAGCATCGCGGCGACCGTGATCAGCCCGAGCGGCGCGGCGGGATAGCGGGCACCGACCAGCTCACAGGCCGCCTTGTAGTGCCAGAACGAGTTCGCGATGAACTCGGGATAGATCATCAGGACGCGGGTGGAGCGCGCAGTCACGTCGGAACTCTCCGTGGCGGGCAGCAGCAACATCCGGAAATGTCACCGCACCTTGCACGGATCGATCCGCACACTCAAGCGTCGATGGCCCTGCCCCGCCGGATTGGTCGCGCCGACGGGACAATAGGTTCGGAGGACGACAGAATTCCGGCTCCGATGAGGCGCCGCGGTAGCATGAAACACCGCAGCGCCGCCGAATTCAGCCGAATCACGGTTAGTCCACCCAGGCCAGTCCGGGCGATGCCGGCCTCGAACTCACCGGTGGATCAGCGTACCGGCGCCGTGATCGGTCAAAAGCTCGAGCAGCACCGCGTGCTCGACCTTGCCGTCCAGGATGACGACGCCTTCGACCCCGGCCTCGAGCGCGTAGATGCAGGTCTCGACCTTGGGGATCATGCCGCCCGAGATGGTGCCGTCGGCGATCAGGCGACGCGCGTCGTCGATCGACAGCTCCTTGATCAGCTGCTTCGACTTGTCGAGCACGCCCGGCACGTCGGTGAGCAGCAGCAGGCGCTTGGCCTTGAGCGCACCGGCGACCGCGCCGGCGAACGTGTCGGCGTTCACGTTGTAGGTGCCGCCCTCGGCCGCGGTCGCGACCGGCGCCAGCACCGGGATCAGCTGCTTTCCGAGGATCTCGTCGAGCACCGTGGTGTCGACCTTGTCGGGCTCGCCGACGAAGCCGAGGTCGACGATCTGCTCGATCCTGGAGCCCGGATCGACCACGGTGCGGCTCACCTTACGGGCCGTCACCATGTTGCCGTCCTTGCCGCACAGGCCGACCGCCTTGCCGCCCGCCTCGTTGATGTAGCCGACGATCTGCTTGTTGATCGAGCCGGCCAGCACCATCTCGACGACCTCGATGGTCGCCGCGTCGGTGATCCGCAGCCCGGCCGCGAACTCCGACTTGATGCCGAGACGCTTCAGCATCCCGCCGATCTGCGGGCCGCCGCCGTGCACCACCACGGGATTGATGGCGGTCTGCTCGAGCAGCACGATGTCGCGGGCGAAGCTCTTGGCGCCGGCCTCCTCGCCCATGGCGTGGCCGCCGTACTTCACCACGACCACCTCCTCGTCGTAGCGCTGCATGTGGGGCAGCGCCTCGATCAGCACGCGGGCGATGTCGTAGGGCGACACGGTCATGGCGGGTCCTCGGGGCAGGCCAAACGGACGGCGCGGCCGGAACGGCGCGCGCGGCGGGTTTTACCGGGCCGCAGGCCGACCGAAAAGGGCCGAATGGGCGCAACCGGGCTGCAGGGCCGCGCCGAGAGGATCACGCGACGGCGGCGGATTCCAGAACCTCGTCGGCATCCGCCATCGAGACGTCGCCGGGCGACGTCATGGCGAGCGCCCCGTGGGCGACGCCGCAGTCGACCGCCGCCTGCGGGCCGCGGCCGGTGAGGAACGCGAAGGCGAGGCCGGACGCGAAGGCGTCGCCGCCGCCCATGCGGTCGTAGATCTCGAGATTCCTCCGCGGGCGCGCCGCATGGACGGTGCCGCCGGCCCACAGCAGAGCGCCCCAATCGTTGAAGCCGGCCGTGCGGGCGTCGCGCAGCGTCGTCGCCGCGACCTTGATGTTCGGATAGGCCGCGGCGGCGGCGGACACGACGGCGACGCCGTTCTCGGGATCGAACTGCGTGGCGCCCGGATGCGGCAACGCGACCTCGACACCGAGGCGGGACAAGAAGTCCTCCTGGTTGCCGATCATCACGTCGACGAACGGCGCGATCGCCCGGTTGACGGTACGGGCCGCGGCCGCGCCGCCGCGCCCCTGCCACAGCGACTCGCGAAAATTGAGGTCGTAGGAGACGACGGTGCCGTGCCGGCGGGCGGCCTGGACGGCCTCCAGCGCGACCGCGGCCGTGCCGTCCGACAGGCCGGCGAAGATGCCGCCGGTGTGGAACCAGCGCACCCCGTCACGGCCGAACAGGCGGTCCCAGTCGATCTCGCCGGGCTGCATCTGCGACGCCGCCGAGTGCCCGCGATCGATGCAGCCGCGCGCCGCACGGCCGCCGAAACCCTTCTCGGTGAAGTTGAGGCCGACCCGGGTGGTGGCGCCGACCGCGTCGGAGGACCGCCAGAGGATCGTCGCGGTGTCGACGCCGCTCGCCAGGATCAGGTCCTCGGCGAGCCGGCCGAGCTCGCTGTCGGGCAGCGCGGTCGCGACGGCGGCGCGCAGCCCGAAGCATTTCCGCAAGGCGCGGGCGACGTTGTACTCGCCACCGCCCTCGCAGACCCGGACGCGACGGGTCTCCCGGACCCGACCGAAGGCCGGGTCGAAGCGCAGCATCACCTCGCCGAGCGCGAGGCAATCCCAGCGCGTGACGCTGGACGGACGAATGGCGAGACCCTCGGACATGATGGACCGGCAGGCGGACGGATCGACGGTGACGTGATCCCGCGCGGGACGCCGATGGATACCCCGGTGGGACCCCGGCGGGTGGCGCCTCGACGCCAAGTAACTATACGGTTACTTAGCGCGAAATCCAGGATCGGACCTCTGCCCGAAAGGCGCGGCGGCGTTGTCCGGCGCGCGGGCCGGCGGCCGGGAGGACGTTCTGGACGGCGTCCTGGAGGACGTCCGGCGCCTCAGCCGCGGAGCATCCGCACGGCGGCGGCGACCGCGAGCGTCAGCCAGCTCAGGATCAGGAGGGTGCCGCCGGTCGGCGCCGCCATCGGGAACAGGCGGTTGCCGACGAAGGCGCGCAGCGCGATGTCGCCGGCGAAGAACACGGTGCCGAGCACGAAGCCGATCAGCGCCGCGAGCGCCAGCGGCCGGAAGGTGAGGCCGGCCGCGACCGCGGCGGTGCCGCCGAGCAGCGCGGCGGCGTGCACCATCAGGATCTGCGCCGCGCTGTCGAGCCCGGCGCCGGGCGCCGCATGCGCCGCGGCGGCCGCGAGCGCCACCCCGGCCGCGCCCATCACGCCGGCGACGAGGACGAAGAACTGGAGGGTCATGAAGGGCTCCGATGAAGGACTCGCGTCGGTCGTTCCGGGCTCGGCGGCGCAGCCGTCGAGACCCGGAATCCAACCCCGTCCGGGACGCCTTCCTTATGGCTGGATTCCGGGTTCCCCGCTACGCGGCCCCCGGAATGACGCGCCACTCCCGGCCTCCCTCACCGCGTCTCGTCCATCAGCCGGGCGACCGCGGCGCGCAGCTCGCCGATGCCGGCGCCGGTGCGCGAGGCGGTGACCAGGATGCCCGGATAGGCGGCGGTGCGCTTCTTCAGCGCCGCCTCGGTCGCGGCCGTGACGGTGGCGAGCTCGGCGGGCTTCGGCTGGTCGGCCTTGGTCAGCACCACCTGATAGCTGACCGCGCTCTCGTCGAGCAGATCGAGCACCGGCGCGTCGGTGTCCTTCAGGCCGTGGCGGGCGTCGATCAGCACATAGACGCGGGCGAGGTTCTGGCGGCCGCGCAGATAGGCGCGGATCAGCTCGGTCCAGGCCGCGACCTTGGCCTTGGGCGCGGCGGCGTAGCCGTAGCCCGGCATGTCGACGAGGCGCAGCCGCTCGCCGGCCGTGAAGAAGATCAGCTCCTGGGTGCGACCCGGCGTCTGCGACGTGCGGGCAAGGCCGTCGCGGCCGGTGAGCGCATTGACGAGGCTCGACTTGCCGACGTTCGAGCGTCCCGCGAAGGCGATCTCGACGCCGAACATCTTCGGCAGCGCGGCCATGTTCGCGGCCGCCGCCATGAACTGCCAGTCGACGGCGAACAGCTTTCGCCCCGCCGACATCTCGGTCGGCGTGAACGGGGCGGGCGCGACGGGCGGGACGGGGGCGATCGGGGCGTCCGGCATGATCCCTCGTCCAATCTGCGAGTCGTCCTGAAACGGGGATGGCCGGGACGAGCCCGGCCATCATGCGGTGTCGTCGGGACGCGGCGCGGCCGCGCCCTATTCGACCTTCCGTTTCGGGATCAGGCCCTTGAGGTTGTCGAACAGCTCGATCTTGGCGCCGTTCTTGCGCATGATCACGGCCTGCTGGATCACCGAGAGCGTGTTGTTCCACGCCCAGTAGATGACCAGGCCCGCCGAGAAGCTCGCCAGCATGAAGGTGAAGATGACCGGCATCCAGTCGAAGATCATCTTCTGGGTCGGATCCGGCGGCGCCGGGTTGAGCTTCATCTGCACCCACATGGTCACGCCCATGATGAGCGGCCAGGCGCCGAGATGCAGGAAGGAGCCGATCACCGGCACGACGGTCGGGTCGAAGGGCAGCAGCCCGAACAGGTTGAACACCGTGGTCGGATCGGGCGCCGAGAGATCGTGGATCCAGCCGAAGAACGGCGCGTGCCGCATCTCGATGGTGACGAACAGCACCTTGTAGAGCGCGAAGAACACCGGGATCTGGATCAGCACCGGCCAGCAGCCGGCGATCGGGTTGATCTTCTCCCGCTTGTAGAGCTCCATCAGCTCCTGCTGTTGCTTGACCTTGTCGTCCGGATAGCGCTCGCGCAGCGCCTGCATCTGCGGCTGCACGGCCTTCATCTTCGCCATCGAGGCGTAGGACTTGTTGGCCAGCGGGAAGAACAGGATCTTGATCAGCACCGTCACCAGCAGGATGGCGACGCCGAAATTGTGGGTCCACTGGAACAGGAAATCGATGGTCCAGAACATCGGCTTGGTGATGAAGTAGAACCACCCCCAGTCGATCAGCAGCTCGAAGCGGTTGAGCTTGAGCGCCGCGTCGTAGGCGTCGACCGTGCCGACCTCCTTGGCGCCGGCGAACAGCCGTCCCATGGCGCTGCCGGTCTGGCCCGGCTGCACCGTGACGGGATCGAGCAGATAGTCGGTCTGGAAGGTGCGCTGATTGCCGAGCTGGGCGGACGAGAACTTCGCCTGCAGGCTCGCCGCCGGATCGGGCAGCAGGGTCGCGGCCCAGTACTTGTCGGTGATGCCGAGCCACGCATTGGTGACCTTGAAGGGGATCACCTTCTTGTCCTGGATGGCCGCGTAGGTGATCTCCTGCAGGCCCTGGTCGCCGAGCACGCCGATCAGGCCCTCGTGCAGGATGTAGTAGCCGAGCGTCTGGGGCGTGCCGTGGCGCGACACGAGCCCGTAAGGATAGAGCGTCACCGGCGCCGTGCCGGTGTTCACCACGTCGTCCTTCACGGTGAACAGGAACTTGTCGTCGACCGTGACGGTGCGGCGGAACTGCAGGCCCTCGCCGTTGTCCCACACCAGCGTCACGGGCTTGGCCGGGGTGAGGGCGCCGGCGCCCTCCTGGGTCCACACCGTATCGGGGCCGGGCAGCTTCACGCCGGTGCCGGCGCCGGCCACCCAGCCGAACTCGGCATAGAAGGGATGCGGCGTGCCGGACGGCGACAGCAGCACGATGGCGGGCGACTTCGGATCGACGGTCTCGCGGAAGCGGACCAGCGCGACGTCGTCGAGGCGGGCGCCCCTGAGGGCGATCGAGCCGCGGATGTTGGGGGTGTCGACCTGGACGCGCGGACCGGCGGCGAGCACCGCCTCGCGCGACTGCTCGGTGGTGACCGGCTGGCCCGGCACCGGCGGCGCCCCGGCCCCCGGGGTCGGCGCCGCGCCCGGCTGCGGCGGCGCGCCGGGCTGCCCGGCCGGCTGGCCGGGGGCCTGAGTCTGCTGGGCCTGCTGCTGCGCCTGCTGGGCCTTCCGCTGCTGCTCCAGCTGCGGCATGCCGAAGAAGAATTGCCAGGCGATCAGCACGACCGCCGACAGGGCGATGGCCAGGAGGACGTTCTTCTGCTCGTTCATGAGGACGCTCGGGCGGTCGGCCGCGGCTCGGGTTCAGGGCCCTGCGCACCGGAGGGCGCAGGAGGCTCGGGCTCGCGCACGGGCCGGTGGACGCGCTTCACGGCACCGACGAAATCGGCGACGCAGCGGTCGAACGGCCGGTCCAGGGCGGCGCGCCGGCCGACGATCACGTAGTCACTGCCGTTCCGGAGTCGTCCCGCGGCGGAAAGCCGCACGACCTCGCGGAGGCGTCGGCGCACCCGGTTGCGCTCGACCGCGGTGCCGACTTTCTTGGTCACAGTGAAGCCGACCCGCGGCGGGCCCGGATCACCCCGCTCGCGCGCCTGGAGGACGAACGCCGGCGTGGGCGCCTTGGCGCCCTTGGCGGCGGCGAGGAAGTCGGCGCGCTGCCGTAACCGTTGCATCGAGGTGACGCCCGGCCGGCATCGGCCGGATCACGCGCTGAGCCGCTTGCGGCCGCGGGCGCGACGGGCGTTGAGCACCTTGCGACCGCCGACGGTCGCCATCCGGGCGCGAAAGCCGTGGCGGCGCTTGCGCACCAGTTTGCTCGGCTGATAGGTCCGCTTCACGGTCTTCTACTCCGCTTTTTCGTGTCGGCCGGACATTGCTGTCGCCGGCGCCTGGTCGGCACGTGTCGCAGATCATCGCTTTTCGGGGATCGGCGCGGCCGAAAATTCAGGGCCGGCTTATACGGGAGGCCCCTGCCCCCGTCAATGCGAGGGAAAAACCCATCGGGGCGGCTCCGATGCCGCGGTCCGGGCGCCCGCGCCGCATCGCCGCACTCCGGCACCGGCGTCCCGCGCGGGCTGCAGGCCGCGCCGCCCGGTGGTGCCCGTCCGCGAACACTCTCCATGGCGAAACGGTAAGAATCCCACGGCGGTAAAGACACGCGGCGGCCGCATTCTCGGTGCACAGGTTCGGGGCTCGGAGTGGACGAGCCCGCGGGGCTCGCGGGATGGTCGACCGGGCGCGTCGGTTGGGCTGATGGACGCTGAAACTCCCCCGAACCTCGCGGCCGGCGCGCCGAGCGCCGGGCCGTCTTCCGGCGGCGCGATCGCGGCCGGTCCGGCAAATGCCACTGCAGGGACGTCCGGCGCGGCCGCGCCCGCCGGCCCGCTCGCCTCGGCGCGCGGCATCGTGCGGCCGCGCTTCGGCCTGTCGGGGCGGCTCCTGGTCCTCACCATCCTGTTCGTGATGCTGGCCGAGGTGCTGATCTACGTCCCCTCGATCGCCAACTTCCGGCTGAGCTACCTGACCGACCGGCTCGCCGCCGCCCACACGGCCGCGCTGGTGCTCGACGCCGCGCCGAGCGGCATGGTGCCGGAGAGCCTCGGCCGCCAGATCCTCGACAGCATCGGGGCGCGCGCCGTCGCCATGAAGATGGGGCGCGAGCGCCGCCTGCTCGCCACCACCGACCTGCCGGCGGCGGTCAGCCAGGACGTCGACGTTCGCAACGACGGCGCCTTCGACGCCATCCTGGACGCCTTCGACACGCTGGCGGTGCTGAAGGACACCGACCTGATCCGCGCCGTCGGCCCCGCCCCGATGGGCGGCGAGTTCGTCGAGATCGTGGTCGAGGCCGGCCCGCTCAAGCAGGCGATGTGGCTCTACTCGCGCAACGTGCTGCTCCTGTCGCTGGTCATCTCGGGCATCACGGCGGCGCTGGTCTATCTCGCCCTGCACGTGCTGTTCGTGCGGCCGCTCCACCGCATCACGGCCAACATGACGGCGTTCCGGGCCAACCCCGAGAACCCGGCCCGCATCGCCCGGCGCTCGACCCGCGAGGACGAGCTCGGCATCGCCGAGCGCGAGCTCGCCGCCATGCAGACCGACCTCGCCTCGATGCTCGCCGAGCGCTACCGGCTCGCAGCCCTCGGGCTCGCCGTGTCGAAGATCAACCACGACCTGCGCAACCTCCTCAACTCGGCGCAGCTCATCTCCGACCGCCTCGGCAGCATCGCCGACCCGCAGGTGCAGCGCTTCGCGCCCAAGCTGATGCTGGCGCTCGAACGCGCCATCGCGTTCTGCGAGACGACGCTCGCCTACGGCCGCGCCCAGGAGCCGCCGCCCGATCGCAAGCCGGTGGCGGTCGACGCGCTGGTGGAGGAGGTGCGCGAATCGCTCGGCCTCGCCACCGACGGACCGATCGGCTGGGTGACGGCGATCGAGCGCGGCCTGACACTGGATGCCGACTACGAGCAGATGCTGCGCGTGCTGGTGAACCTGGTGCGCAACTCCGTCCAGGCGCTGGAGGGCCGCGCCCCCAACGACCCCGGGCGCGATCAGATCCGCATCAGCGGCCGGCGCGAGGGCACGGTCGCGGTGCTGGAGGTCTCCGACACCGGCCCCGGCCTGACGACGCGCGCCCGCGAGCACCTGTTCGAGGCGTTCCGCGGCTCGACCCGCTCCGGCGGCACCGGCCTCGGGCTCGCCATCGCGGCCGAGCTGGTGCGGCTGCACGGCGGCGAGATCGGCCTCGTCGAGGGCACGCTCGGCGCCACGTTCCGGATCGCGATTCCCGACCGCCCGGTCGACCTCATGGACCGCCGCGACCAGCGCGCCCGGGCGTGACCGGGCGCGGCACGCGCCGACGCCCGAAGGCGCGGCACGCGCCGACGCACCAGGGCGCGGGAGCCGGCCTCGCAGCCGCCATGCGCACGGCGCCGTCGCGATCCCGTCACCAATGGCTTGCCAAGCCGGCGGCAACTCGCTAGCTATGCGTCGCCGCGCCCCGGCGTCCCCTGGACGCAAGCGGGCGGACCGGCCACGCGCCCGTAGCTCAGCTGGATAGAGCACCAGACTACGAATCTGGGGGTCGGACGTTCGAATCGTTCCGGGCGCGCCATTTTTCTCTTCTCGAAACATGACCTTGGGTGATCGGCGCGCGAGCCCCCGGTCGGGATTTTTCCGCGTCGGCAGCAGAGCCGCCGAGGTCGTGTCCGCCGCTGCCGCGCGGCGCCGCGTTCTGCGGTGCCGCGCCTCGACCCGTCGTCATCCGCGGTGACGATTACTACGGACGAATCACGGCGGCGGGCCGCCTACAGTGAGCCTGCCGGAAACAGCTCTCCAGCACGCTCACGAGTCACCGATGACCTGGATGCCACGTTACACCGTGTATTTCGTGCCGCCATCCGACAGCGCGATCTATCGGCTCGGCAGCAGCTTGATCGGTTACGATTCCTACTCCGGCGCCGTCGTCCCGCACCCGTTGGATGCGGGGCTCCCCGAGGATTGGCCGGACCTGACGAAAGCGCCGCGCCCTTACGGCCTTCACGTGACGTTCGTGCCGCCGTTCCGCCTCGCCGAAGGGTACGGCGAGACCGATCTGATCCAGTCTTTCTCGGCCTTCTGCGACGAGCCGCGAAGCGTCGCCACGATCGTTCCCGAGGTGCGGGTCATTCGTGATTTCGTCGCGATCGTTCCTCGGCGCGCGAGCGGGATCGTGAAGCAGCTCGCGACGGACTGCCTCACCTATTTCGATCTGTTCCGCGCGCCCTTCACGGCGGCGGATCACGTCCGCCGCCTGGCCCCGAGCTTGAACGAGCGCGAGCGCTGGAACCTCCATCGATGGGGGTATCCGTACGTGCTCAGAGAATTCTTCTTCCACATGACGCTGACCGGCGAGATCGGCTCGGACCGGCGCGACGCGGTCGCCACGCGCTTGTCGACCCTGCTCGCCGACGAGGCGGCGGCGGCCCCGCTTCGCGTCGATCGCGTCGCGCTTCTGAAGCAGGACCAGTCCGGCGAGGGATTTCGGGTCTTGTGCGAGGGCACGATCAGGCACCGGGCCGGCCGCAAGCGATAGACCGCCGGGCCGACCGAAGCGATTCAGCGGGGCCGGCCGTCTCGCACACGCTCGTCGAAGGCCTCCTCGACGGCGCCGGCGACCTCTTCGATGTCGGCAAGGCCGCGAGCGTCCCGAGCGCCGCGTTCTTGTCACCCCGCTTCGGCGTGGTAGATGCTGGCCGGCCGCGCCGGTGACCGCGCGGGCGATTTGCGAGCACCCACGCCGTGAGCACCGCCATGTCGATCGACCGCTACCTCGAACTGTCCGCGCGGGTGCTCACCGAGAGCGCCGCCCACCCGGGGTGCCGGCGCGCCGACGCGGCGGTCGCGGCGATCGCGACGGCGCTGTCGGCCGGGCTGCCGCTCCTGGTGTGCGGCAACGGCGGCTCGGCGTCGGACGCCATGCACATCACGGGCGAGCTGGTCGGCCGCTTCCTGAAGGAGCGGCGGGCGCTGAACTGCATCTGCCTCGCCTCCAACCCGGCCGTGCTCACCGCCTGGTCGAACGACTACAGCTTCGAGACGGTGTTCTCGCGCCAGGTCGAGGCCTATGCGAAGCCGGGCGGCGTCGTCCTCGGCCTCTCGACCTCGGGTAACTCGAAGAACGTGATCCGCGCCTTCGAGGCGGCCCACACGCACGGGATGACGACCATCGCGCTCACCGGCGAGGGGGGCGGCGCGCTCGCGGCGCTCTCCGACATCCTGATCGACGTGCCGTCCCGCGTGACCCCGCAGATCCAGCAGGTGCATCTCTGCCTGTATCACTACATCTGCGAGCAGGTGGAGGCGCGGCTGGTCGCCGACGGCAAGGCGTAGCTCAGCCGGGCGTCCCGGCTCCGCCGGGCCATCCCGCGGCGACGAGACCGTCGAAGGCCGCTCCGATGTCGGCGGCGACCGCGAAGGCCGTCGGCCCGGAGCGCGGCAGGCGCGCGAGCCCCGCCTCCTCGTCGCCGCCATGGCCGGTGCGCACCAGCACGGCCCGCGCGAGCCCCGCCGCCGCGCCCGCTTCGAGATCCGACACCTTGTCGCCGATCACGGCCGACGCCGGCAGGTCGATCGCCAGCATCTCGGCCGCGGCGCGGATCATGCCCGGGTTGGGCTTGCGCCAGGCGTGCGCGGCGACCCGATAGGGTGCCTCGCCCGTGTCGTGATAGGCGCAGGCGAGGACGAGATCGATCCGCGCGCCCGCGGCCGCCAAGCGCCCGATCATCTCCCGCTGCACCACCTCGAACTCGCGCCAGCCGAAATAGCCGCGGGCGATGCCGGCCTGGTTGGTCACCAGCACGACCGGCAGGCCGCGCGCATTGCAGCCGGCGATCGCGCGCGCCGCGCCGTCGAGCAGGCGGACCTTCGCGGGATCCGAGAGATAATGGGTCTCCTCGACGACGACGCCGTCGCGGTCGAGGAACAAGGCGGGCCGGCCGGGCGGCACATCGGCGGCGAGCCGCTCCACCCAGCAGCCGACGCCGTCGTGGAGCCGCGGGTCGGTCGGCGAATCGGACATCTGCACGGGGAGTCTCGGCTCGTTGCGCGACGCGACCGCGGGTCGCTGCGATGATGCGGAGGCCGACCAAAGCGGAGCCGACCGGGCGTGTCAAATCGCTCCACGGCGGGCGCCGGCCGCGCGTCGGACGCGCCCGAAACGCTGGACGGGCGACGCCCGTCCCCGTAAGAAAGCCGCGCAACGAGCGTCACGCCGAGGGAAACCGGCGGCAGAGGACACCACATGAAGCGTGCGTTGATCACCGGCGTCACCGGTCAGGACGGAGCGTATCTGTCGCAGCTCCTGCTCGACAAGGGCTACGACGTCTACGGGCTCGTGCGCCGCAGCAGCGCCTCCGACGTGATGGACGAGAAGCTGCGCTGGCTCGGTGTCGCCGACCGCATCACCATGCTGGACGGCAACCTCA
>NZ_JBEOMB010000027.1:0-5863 GCF_046000175.1 Rhodoplanes sp. SY1 | reverse complement strand
GGATCCATTTCAATAACGCCCGAACGCCTCGAGACCTTTGAAGTCGTGATACTCGGCCAGCCCCTTGGCATCGACCACGACGGCAACGCGGGTCTCGATGCGGCCGTGCGCCTTCGTCTCGGGCTTGGCGGTCGGCGACGCCTTCCTGGCCCCTTCGGCTACTCGGCTGCCAGCAGGCAGGCGCGCGCGTCGGACAGCAGCGATTCTTGGTTTCCCTTGAGCGCGATGCAGTAATCGCGGCCCTTCTCGACGATCCTCTCCACCATGCGCCGGTTGCAATGGAGCGCATCGCCGGTGACGATCTTTCCCTTGAGATCGAAGAGGCCGATCATCTCGAGCGCGGCGTCGACCTCGGACGCTGGTACGACTGCTCGCGCAGCATCGTCAATTCAGTATTCCGCCTGTCGTGGAAGGACCCACGCTTCCCTGGGGTTTGTCGTTGTAAATCCGGATCAGCAGGTCACGCATGGCGAGCATGTTCTCTGCGGTCGTGACGATTCGGGCGCGAACCACGCTCTCGTAGTCGGTGATACCGTGGTCGACGAGTGCGCCGGGTTTGGGCCGGGCGTGAGTGAAAGTAATAGTTGCGAATGCGCCGCTCAACAAGATGTTGAACTTGCCGATACAAAGTGTTTCCTGAACGTGATCCGGATCGGTTGCCGGTGCGTCCTTCGGTTCGTGCGTGGCCATCAAATGCCCCAAGGATGGATGGTGTTCGTGCGGATAATGTCGAGGCGCGACGGGTGCAATCAGTGCAATTGCTGCGGTGGTGTGTAACTAAACCGACGCGTCAACGTCGTTCAAGATTATGATACCAGCAACCTATGAGAGTGTCGAGCCAATGTCGGCCCGGACGGCCCTGGCGCGAGCGTCGGTCCAGCACCAGACCCTGTCGGCTTCGTCGGTCGGCGACTGTTCTCGCCAAGGTAACCGGGATGGTTCTGCCGCGGATCGCGCGGCGTTGATCAGCGCGATATTGTCGAAAGGGCGCGTCAGGTCCGGGGTGTCGCTTGAAGACGCACTCGATCACGATCTCGAGGCCTCGCGCCGAAGCGTACCGACGGATCACATCCAACTGGTTTTCGGTCGAGTACTTCTGGTGATCGGTCGACATGCGGACATAGGCGACAGCGGGTGTCGCGACGCTCGCGTCGTGGTCCTCGGCTCGACGAATGGTCGATCCCTGTCTCCTCACCCCGACATCCTCACACCGTTCTCCTGCAGCACCGTTGCACGGCACTGGCTCACTACTCCTCGGGTCTTTTATCCCCGAGGAGGGTCGAATGTCGTTTCCGAAAAAGGGGAAGTTCTTTCCGGGCCAAGACTGGGGCGCCAATGGAGGAGAGTCTCCCGACGGCAGGCGTTACGCAGCAGAGATCGCGGCGGCGCTGCACCGAGCCCTGGATTCCACCCGTGCCGGGGCAAAAACAGCTGCGGGCTGGACCGGCGCCGACGAACGGACCGCAAAGAACTGGCTTTCCGGGCGCTACGGGCCGAGCGGCATGCATCTCGTCGCGCTCGCCCGAAATTCGGACGACGTGCTCAATGCATTTCTGGCGATGGCGGGGCGCCCGGATTTGGTCGCGTCCGCGAAGCTGGCCGCTGCCGAACAGGCAATATCGGAGCTGTTGTCGGCGGTTCGGAGCTTGAATGGAAAGGCGAAGTAGCTGTCAGCAATTCGGACGTCCACGGAAAGCTCGCGGGATCGACTTGAATATGCGCCGACACCTTGAGTCATGAGACCTGTGCGCGGATAGCTCTGGACGACGCATCGAATCTCTGACCCGCCTCTCGCAGAGCGGATCGGGAGTGGGCGTCCTATCTCCTCCAGGACTCGCGGTTGATCGCGCCGTCGATAACGAACGGGGCGATCATGCCTCGGCAGGTGAGCCGGCCACGAAGGTGGTCGTCTTCCAGTGTCCGTGCGGAATGCCGACCCGCAAGCGCTCGCCGCGCGGCGCCCGGCCATAGCGTCGGGTCATGTTGGTGGAGGCCCACGTCTCGTCGATGAACACCAGCCGATCGGGGTCGAGGTCGAGCTGGCCGTCGAACCAGGCCTGCCGACGCCTCACGATGTCGGGACGATCCTGCTCGCTGGCATGCCCGGTCTTTTTTTGCGCGTGATCCGGTGACGCTCGAAGAACCGTTGGATCGTGCCGAAGCCGAACGTGTGCCCCTGGCTCGCGAGGCTCCGACGAAGCTCCTCGATGGTGATGTCGGGCGTCTCACCTCGATGACGACGTCGAGGGACTCGGCCGTGCCCATCAGTTTGCCCGGGTCGCAGGCGCTGTCCGTGAAGAGGAGCGCGACCCACGATCATCGCTTGCGGATCTGCGCTACGCCATCTCGCTGGCGTAGGCAACCTGGTTCCCGCAACAAAGGAATTAATCCCTTGACAAGAGTATGGGCATTCCCCCATATCGAGGCGTGAGAATCGAACGCCCCGACCGGAAACCCTGCGTCTTTATCGGCTCCAGACTCAAGGATCTGAAGCGATTCCCGGATAAGGTGCGGAACCGCATGGGCTACGCCATCAGCCGCGTGCAGGATGGTGACGAGCCGTTCGGTACGAAGGCGCTGAAGGGGTTCGGCGGCCGTGCTGTCCTGGAGCTGGTCGAGGACTTCGACGGCGACACCTACAGGGCCGTTTACACCGTGCGGTATGTCGGCGTGGTCTACGTCCTTCACGCCTTCCAGAAGAAGGCCAAGAAGGGCATCGCCACCCCTCAGCACGAGATTGATCTGATCAAGACGCGCCTGCGCGATGCCGAGACGCATTACCGCGAGCGCTATGAATACGAAGGGAGCAAGCCATGACAAAGAAGAAAAGCGCTGTGCTGCCTCCCCACGAGGAGAGCAGCGGCAATGTGTTCGCCGACCTCGGTCTCTCCAATCCCGACGACCGAATGTTGAAGGCCAACATCGTCGCCGAGCTGCACCGCTCGATCAAGGATCGTGGCCTCACCCAGGTAAAGGCGGCGAAGCTGATGGGCATCTCGCAGCCCGACCTGTCCCACCTGCTGCGGGGCGATTTCGAGGACTACTCGGCCGAGCGCCTGATGAAGATGCTCACCGTCTTCGAGCAGGACGTCGAGATCGTCGTGAAGCCGCACCGCCGGGCGGGCGAAATCGGGCGGATCACGTTCCGGCCGACCGCCGTGTGAGGTGCTTTTCTCGGATGGCGGGCTTCGGCCCGCCGTTTCTGATTCGGTCGCGCGCCCGCGGGCCGGGTTTTCGTGAACGGAGCCGCGTGCCGCGTCTCCACCCTGCGGGCTTCGATCCCTCGCGCAAGAGCCACCCCGGTCCGGCCGCCGCAAGGCAAAGCCCTGCGGGCGCGCTCCGTGCGGCCTTGACCCGGCCGTCCCGGCGCGGCGAGGGGCGGCCGTTCCGCAAGGCGAAATCCGCCTTGCGTCAGGCCTTCAGAGCGGAATCCGATCAGGCTGCATCGTAGCCCGCGTGGTGAAGTAGTCGGCGCATTCGGCCGGCGTGAAGGTGCGGACGACGCCCCCGATCTTGCCCCAGAGGCCGTCGACGGTTCGCTCGGCAGCCTTGCGGAGATGGGCCTTCAGCTTGGAGAACGCGTTCTCGATCGGATTGAAGTCGGGATTGTAGGGCGGCCTGACGAGAAGGTTGGCGCCGACCGCCTCGATCATAACGCGGACGGCGGGCCCTTGTGGCTCGAGAGATTGTCCATGATGACGACGTCACCGGGCCTTAGCGTGGGAACGAGAACGCACGCGACATAGGTTTCGAAGGCCTCGCGGTTGATCGCGCCGTCGAGGACGAACGGGGCGATAATACCTCGGCAGGTGAGCGCGGCCACGAAGGTGGTCGTCTTCCAGTGTCCGTGCGGAATGCCGATCCGAGGCATTCGACGCCCACGACCGGCCGCGCGGGCCCCTGCCGACGGTGGTGAGCGCGTCTGATTGCCTGTCAAACGTCCTCGAACGACGACAGGAGCGTTCTCGCTTTCCGCTCGAGTTGCGCCCAGTAACGCCGTTCCGCCTTGGCCACCTTGGTGTAGAAGCCGTGCTTCATCGCATTTGTGTTCCCCCGCGGCGCACCGGATCCTCGTGCCCCACCGTGCATTCGACAGCGCTTCTTGCCGGTCACCGGAGCCGTTCGGCACGGTGTTCCATTCCGCGTCTTCGCCCCGCAGCGACGTGGCTGCGGGGCGGAAACGTTGCTGTCGGACTTGCTCACGCTGACTTGGGCGTCACGATCTGTTCATGACCCGGCGGAAGGAGATCCCCGGACAGCGGTGCGTCGCCAGGCGCGGCGAGGGGAACGAGGGGACCCGACGGGTGTTCAGGATGCTGATCGAGCGCGGTCGGGGGGGTGGCGTGGCCCGACGTCGCCTTCCCCGACGTCTTGACCGAGTTCTTGACCGACGTCTTGACCGACGTCTTGCGCGACTTCACCCGCGTCTTCGTCTTCGTGTTCACGGTTCCAACGACCGCCTGGCCACCGTTCGCGACGTTCACATACTGGACCGTCACGGTCTGGCTGCCCTTGGTCCTGTAACGGGCCAGGGTTTCGGCGAGCTTTCCGTAGGTCAGCATCATCGACTCCATGCGGCGGCTCGCGATCTCGAACTCCTCGAGGTCCTTTGTGTGGGCGACGTTGCGGGCCATATACAAGTTCAAGACGTGAAGCACGGCCATCTGTGCCGCGAGCGTGACCTCGATCTGATCCCGCGGCCCGATGCCCTCGACGATGGCGCGCATGCAGTTCACCGCAGAATCGATGTTGATCCCGCCATGGCGCGGGCAGGCATTGATCCACTGAATGAGCGTCGCCTCGAGGAAATCCGAGTGGACGCAACCGAAAGCGCGACGCATCATTTCCGCTTCGAGCGGAAACTTTCCGACCTTGAAAGTCGGCGGCTTCGCACTGAGATCCGTGCTGATGCGCCTACCGGCAAAGCGATGCGGGGCCATCTGGTAACGGTTCGCGGGGGCGTGCTGCTGTCCCTGAGCCTCGATCTGGGGCAGCGGATCGTCCTTGGGCTCAGTCGCGTTATTATTGTTGTTGTTGTTGTTGTTGGTTCGATCGGATGATCGACATTTGCGATTGGCACGGGTCTGATGCCTTTCACCCGCGGCGTGGTCAAACCGGATGTTCATGAGTTTGCGGTATCTTTTGCCGCGATCGTTGATTTTAAACGAGTTCTGCCACGTTACTTCCGGGGATAACTCGTGCATGCTGTATGGCGGCGCCTGTGAACGACCCGGTGAAGTCCTCGCGAACAGATCATTTGGCGGCGCGCCGGAATGGTCTCGCTATCAGGGGGTATCGGAGAATTCTGATTCCGATCGTCGATCGACGACTCGGTCGCTGCGCCGAATTGCGCCTTAAACGAGCTATTAGTCCGCGGTGATGACCGAGCGATGCGAGAAGAAAATGCAGACAGGCGCGAATTCACCCCGTGCGGGAGACCAGCTCCCCGTGCGGAGACCAGCTCCGAAGAGGAGGACGCCTCGGATGAGAAGGATGCGTGTTTGCGATGCGATCGCCGGCCGCCATCTGCTCTTCTCAGGATACGAGCAGCACTCCGATGACGGTCGGGCCGAACCCGCCCGCCGCGTCTTCGACTCTGGGCGATCCCGCGGAGTTCATGGAACGAGGGCAGATGATCGCAGCGTCGACCACGGCGATCGGTGACGAGACACTCCAGCTCAGCAGCAGGTTCCCACGTGCGGCTGTCCGTGGGGACGCAGTACCGCCCGGCGTCTTGACGCCACCTTGACAGCCAAGTGGCCCTCTCTGTTCGATTGAACAAGATAATGAACATCCGCCAGGAATTTAGCGAATGGTAAAAATAAGTGACGTTTTAATGCATGGGGTTGATTGCTCGGAACTG
>NZ_JBEOMB010000026.1:0-6254 GCF_046000175.1 Rhodoplanes sp. SY1 | reverse complement strand
ACTCAACGGCGTGGCGCTGAGTTTCGAGCCGGAGTGAGCGATCCGCGCCGGACCGGCGTGGCGGCCCGGCGACCGCGACGAAACGCAGTGGATCGCCGGAGCCGGCGCTTTCTTTCCTGTGAACCAGCCGTCGAGGCCGGACGGTTGAACATTGTTGTTCCGACGCAAAAGGCCCCGCCACGCGAGGCCCTTTCAAAATGGGGTGCGCCCGACCGTTGGGGGACGGTCGGGCGCGCGCAACCCGGTCTGGGACGGGGAGGGGTGGGGACGTGACCGGACTGCGAAACTCCTGATCCTTGGTCGTCGCCCGGAGGCGACAGGTTCACGGGAGATTTTTCCCGCGATCGTTCAGTTCTTTGCCGCTCGGTCCGGGCGCCACGGGGCGTCGGCAGCGGCGGCGTCGCCTAGCGGGGCGCCGCGGTCGAGATCGCGCGGCCGTCGCCGAGCGAGACCCAGAGGTTCGGGTCGGACTGCGACTGGCGCTTGACGAACCGGTAGCCGGTCTCCGACCAGGGCAGGATCTCGTCGACCTGGTTGTCGAGCACGAACTCGCCCTTGTCGGTCTTGACGGTCAGCACCGCGTGGCCTTCGTCCTTGCGGTCGCGCACCACCGTGATGAGCAGGGCCTCGCGCGGCCAGCCGGCGTCGATCAGCATGCGCCGCTTGAGCAGCACGTAGTCCTCGCAATCGCCGTAGCCGTCGTCCGGATAGGACCACTTCTCGACGACGCCCCAGTGATCCATGTCGGTCAGGGGCTTGATGGTCTCGTTCGCCCAGCGGTTGACGCGGACGAGATCGCGCCAGGCGCGCGGCGACAGCACGACGTCGCGCGGAGCGGTCGGGGCGGTCGCGCAGTCGCGCGGCCGGTCGGCGCAGAAGGAGACCCAGCCGATCGGCGGACGGGCCGTGTCCTGCACGGAGGCGAAGAGCGGACGATCGAGTGCGTCGGCCTGTCCGACCAGCACCCCGAGGAGCGCGGCGGACCATGCAGCAGCCAGAGCGCGTCTGGGACGACACTTCATCGTTGACCCCTCCCGTCTACAGGGCCAACTCTCCCATACAACCTTTGAATTGCCGCTAAGTCGGTCCGCTAAACTTGAGACAATACTAGATCAATACAGTACTATGTTTTATTCGAATGCGACACGACTTTGATTAAAATGCGAGACAACTCGATTTGATTCAAATTTTAGGGATTCCTGCCCGCGCCGTTTGTAATCAGCGACTTAGTCCCCTGCCCCCGGGTCGCCGCATTCGGCTGAAGGCGGCGTCGGCGCCTCGCGCGGGGGTGCCGCGGCGGTCCAGCACGCCATGCGACAGGGGCGAACGGCGTACCGCGACGGCTTCGCTGCGGCACGGTTTATTTACCAGAGGTGGAGGATCGGGATTCGCGACGGTCCGGCGGCGGCGCGGCGCGGCGGCCAAATCAGGCTCGCGCCGTGCTTCAGGCGCTTTCCGCGCGTGCGCGAGAAAACCGGCGGTCATGGTTCCCATGCCCGTCGGCGCGCGTGCGATATCGCGATGGATGTGGTCCGGCGGGCGCCCGCCCCCGCTCAGGGGTGCAGGCTCTCCTCGATGAAGTCGGGATGCTGCAGCCGGGTGAACTCGACGGCGAAACCTTCCTCGAGATGGCGCACCACCCGTCCCTGGATTTTTCCGACCATGATCAGGGCGCCGATCGGCGGGCGCTGGTCGGTGGCGACGGCGGCGCCCGACAGCGAGGCGTCGATGATGCGGACCCGCAGGTTCAGCCCGTTCGGCATGACGATGTGGGTGAACGGATTGTGCGGGACGAAGCGGCCGTGGCGACGGTCCTCCGGCAGGTTGAGGATGTCGCGGTTGGCGAGCCAGGTGAGCTGGGCGGCGAGCTTGTCGCGCTTGCGCGGCGTCGCCGAGAAGGTCATGGCGAAGCCGGTCGGAAACACTCTCGTGACGGCCCCTTCGAGGCGGCCGACGTGATCCACATAGGCGACCACGCGCTCGCCCATGTGGCCGGCGACCGGGGCGATCATGGCGAGCCCGCCCGGCGACATGTTGACGACTTGGCACGGGAACTCGCGCCGGTCGGCCAGCATGTAGCGACCGAGCAGGTTGACGGTGACCCGCTGGAACCGGCGGCGCTCGTCGGCGAGCGCGAGAAGGCTCGGCTTGCGCTCGGCCAGTGCCATTGCCCGAATTCTCCTGATTTCTCCGGTCGACCTTAGGAGCCGAGCGTTAACGAGGTCTTGAGAGTCGTCCCGCAGCGCCGCAATGCGGGCCGCAGCGACAGAAATGCGACAGTGTCAGGGAGGCCGGAGGGGGCGGCGGAGCGGTCACGAGGGGGACATCTCGATCGACCGCTCCGCCGCAGGCGTGGGCGACGCCGGACCCGAAAGCAACAAGGGTCCGCCCACGCTGTCACGCTGACCGGCCGAGGTCTGGGGGGCCGTCTCGGCCGACGATCGGTCGGGCATTGACCGAACCGTTCGGTTCGATTGACTAGCCGATACGGAAGAGCATATCAAGAGCGAACCGAACCGTTCGGTTCGAAAAGTCTGAGCGATGATGTCGCAGGGCGGGTGACGCACGTGGCGTCCCGGCACCCGCGACACGGCGAGGAGACGATGACCCGAGACGAGACCGCCGTGGCCGGCGTGTTCGAGCCCGAGCCGGCGCACACCCCCGATGCGCCCCCTGCTCTCGCCCGCGACGGCGCCGGAGGCCCGTCCCAGGACGCCGGCTGCAGGCCCGACGCCGCCCTGGTCCGGCGCGGCCGGGCGCCCGCCGGGACCGATCCGGCGAAGCGCCGGCAGATCCTGGAGGGCGCCGCCCGGGTGTTCTCGGCGATGGGCTTCGACGCCGCCTCGATGAACGACATCGCCCGTGAGGCGGGCGTCTCCAAGGGCACCCTCTACGTGTATTTCGAGCACAAGGAGGAGCTGTTCTGCGCCCTGATCGCCGACCAGCGGCACAAGCATCTCGCCGAGCTGAAGGCGCTGATCGACGACGGGCCGGATGTGCGCGCCACCCTCACCCGCTGGGCGACCGCCTATGTCACGCTGCTCACCACCGACTGGGCCGTGCGGGTGCAGCGCGTCGTGCTCGGCGTCACCGAGCGGATGCCGGAGATCGGCCGCGGCTTCTTCACCGAGGGACCGGGCTGCGGCATCTCGATCCTGTCCACCTACTTCGATCGGATGACGGCGCGCGGCCTGCTCGCGATCGACGACACCACGCTCGCCTCGTGGCAATTCAGCGAGCTCGTCCATGCGAGCCTGCTGCGGCCCCTGCTCTACCGCTGGCACGACGGCCCGCCGAGCCCCGAGGAGATCTCCCGGGTGGTCGGGCACGCGGTCGAGATGTTCTTCGCGTATTACGGGCCGAAGACTCACGGGTCGCGTTCAGCCGACCCTGCACCGACATCGAGGCAGATCGCCGAAGGCTGATCGCAGGCCGGTCAGCCGGCCCGACCGCCTTCCAGCACCACCAGGCGTGGGCGCGCCCGCTCCGGCAGGGCCGGGACCAGGCTCGGCGCGGACCACGGCGTCAGGTTGCGGAAGGCGCCGATCCGGAACGCCCGCACCTGCGAGACGCCCAGCCAGTACGGGGTCTCCAGCGGGACCAGGAGCCCGAGCAGCCGCTCGTGCAGCGAGCGGCGGTGGGCGAGCGGCAGCAGCACCAGCTCCAGCGGCACCGGCGGCTCGGAGTCGGTCAGTCCGACGGCGCCGGCCGCGACGGCGGCCGCCTCGTCGGCCGCTCCGCCGAGCAGCGCCGTGACCAGCGGGCGGCTCTCCTCCTCCCACAGGTCTACGAAGGCCCTGCCCTTCAGCTCGCGGCCGGCGAGGCCGCACAGCCGTGTGCCGGCGAGCCGGAACGGGAAGCCCGCGGACGGATCGAAGGTGAGGACGAAGCTGTCGCCGAGAACCTTTCGCAGCGCGCCGGGATCGAGCTCGTCGCGCTCCGGCGCCGGCCGGGCGCCACGCAGCGTCGTCCAGTATCGGAACAGCTCGCGGCTCGACGGGTGCTTCATGGGCTCGATCTGCATGGGTCGCGCGACGCTTCCGGGCGGACTGTCCGGAAACGGGACAGCGGCGATTCCGCCGTCCCCCGACTCGATCGATCAGCACGCCCCGGACCTTCTTAGCCGCTACGGTGTGCGCCCGGGCGTTTACGTCCGATCAAGGTTAACGGCGCGACCGGGAGGCCCCGGCACCCCCGCCTCCGGCACCGCCCGGAACCGCGTCGCAGCCGTCCGCGAAATGGAATTTCGCGAGCACCGCGTAAGCCTTGCTCGGCTATCCTCAGGCGCTTTGCCAAAATTCTTGCCGGCTTCGGGCCGGCTGCCGCTTGCAGGGCACTGATGCACGGCTTATCAGAGCGGGCCACCCAGGGACTACATGTCGCGACGCACCGAGCCCATCTTCAACCTCCCGAGCGTGATCGCGGGCCTGGTCGCAGCGTTCGGCCTCGTTCATGCGTTCCGCGAGCTGGTGCTCGCGCCGTCCCAGGACGTCGAATTTCTGCTGCTGTTCGCCTTCATCCCGGCCCGCTACGGCCCGATGCCGGGGATCGACATCGCCCTGCCGGGTGGGCTCGCCGCCGACATCTGGACCTTCGTCTCCTACGCCTTCATCCACGGCGACCTCACCCATCTCGGGGTGAACGTGCTGTGGCTGCTGCCCTTCGGCAGCGCAGTGGCGCGCCGGTTCGAGACGGTCCGGTTCGTCGGCTTCTTCGTCGTCACGGCGGCGGCCGGCGCGGCCGTCCATCTGGTGACCCATCCGGGCGAGCTCCTGCCGATGATCGGCGCCTCGGCGGCGATCTCGGGCTTCATGGCGGCGGCGATCCGCTTCGTGTTCCAGGTTGGCGGGCCGCTCGGCGTGTTCCGCAACACCGACCACACCGCCTATCTGGTGCCGGCCGCGCCGCTGGTCGACACCCTGAAGGATCCTCGCATCCTCGGCTTCCTGGTCGTCTGGTTCGGCCTCAACATCCTGTTCGGGCTGGGCTCGGTCGGGATGCTCGGGGTCGAACAGCCGGTCGCCTGGCAGGCCCATATCGGCGGCTTCATCGCCGGGCTGCTGCTGTTCCCCCTGTTCGATCCGGTGCCGCTCCCCCGCGCCGTGGACTGAAGCAGGCGCCCGTCCCCGGCCGGCGCAGCCGATGGCGCGCCTTGCCGCCCTCCCCGAAACAACCCATGATCGTGACACCGGCCGCCGTTGGGCGGGAACCGGAGGGCGAGCCGGCGGCTTGTCGCTCCAGTCCCACCTCTGCGGCCGGTCAACGGTAGAAAGCGCCGGCCGCACGGCTCGCGCCAGGGAGGCAAACGTGACCGTCAAGACGATCCTGGCCCGCAAGGGCACCGACGTCGTCACCATCGATCCGACCGCCACGGTCGCGGCCGCGACGAAGCTGCTCGACGAGCGCGGCATCGGCGCCGTCGTGGTGACCGGCACCGAAGGCCGGACCATCGGAATCGTGTCGGAGCGCGACATCGTCAAGGCGCTCGGCGCGCGCGGCGCCGCCGTGCTCGACGTCCCGGTCTCCGAGATCATGACCCGCAAGGTGGTGACCTGCGCCCAGCACGACACCATCGGCGAGCTGATGCAGACGATGACCGAGGGCAAGTTCCGCCACGTCCCGGTGGTCGAGCAGGAGCGCCTCGTCGGCATCGTGTCGATCGGCGACGTGGTGAAGTCGCGGCTCGAGCAGATGGAGCAGGAGTCGAACGCGCTGCGCGACTATATCCGCACGGCGTGACGGCTTCCCTTTCCGGCACGAAAAAACCCCGGCGCCGGTGACGCCGGGGTCGACGATGGATCGTTGCCGGGATCCTGATCGCCAGCGGACCGCCTCAGGCGGCCCGCACGGTGCGCAGGAACTCTTGCAGCTCGACCTTGAGATGCTCGCTCTCGCGGGTGAGCGAGTTGGCGGCGGTGAGCACCTGGGCCGACGACGAGCCGGTCTCGCTGGCGCCGCGGCTGACGTCGACGATGTTGCTCGCCACCTCGGTGGTGCCGCGCGCCGCCTGCTGGACGTTGCGGGCGATCTCCTGGGTGGCGGCGCCCTGCTGCTCGACCGCCGCGGCGATGTTGCCGGCGATCTCCGACACCCGATTGATGGTGCGGCCGATCTCCTTGATGGCCCCGACCGAGTCGGCGGTCGCTGCCTGCATGCCGGTGATCTGAGCCGAGATCTCGTCGGTCGCCTTGGCGGTCTGGGCGGCCAGCGCCTTGACCTCCTGGGCGACGACCGCGAAGCCCTTGCCGGCCTCG